>JAPKBL010000200.1 GCA_028823415.1 Mariniblastus sp. | reverse complement strand
TTTCAGTCGATCGCTCCCGCCTCAACTCAACTCAACTCAACTCAACTCAACTCAAAACTTCGATTAACTCGCTCAGGCAATGGACAAAAGGGACCTCCTTTGTCGCCGCCTCTTCGGGGGTGTGCGAATAACCAATCACCTGCATACCGGCCGCAAGACCTGCGTCAATTCCTGCTTGACTATCTTCAATCACGACGCAGCGCGAGGCGGCAACGTTCAGTCTCTCAGCAGCGTACAGAAACAAATCTGGCTCGGGTTTCCAGACATTAATATCATAGGCGCTGAAGGTTGTTTCCGGAGTAAAAAATGGACTTAATCCCGTGGTGGTCAAGTTAATTTCTATCTTGGCCTGCGGCGCATTAGAGGCCACACAAAATTGGCAATTCAACGATTCCAACAAATCATGAGCACCACTGATCGCTGTTAAATTTTCCCGTAACGCCGTTGCCTGACGCGCCCGAAATTCATCCGGAAAAGTATCCGGAAACTTCGACCCCATCCTCGACTCAAGCACCGATATAATTCCCGGCATGTCTCGACCAACAAACAATGGCAACGCATCGTCGTAGCCTAACTCCAAACCGAATTCACCTACGAAGTCGATTAAGACGTTCACGGTAATTGGCTCGCTGTCAACCAAAGTCCCGTCGCAATCGAATATAATTGCGTCGAATTCTCGTTCTATCATTTGCTCACCGCCATTTGCGGAGGTTTACTGTTGCCTGCCTTGCCCGAGGGGCCCAACCAAAGCATACAAACACCGGGCAAAAAAAGAAGCCTCCATGATCCACTTCCGTTGATCGGTAAGAAGGATGGAGGCTTGTTAGGGCTAGTAACTAGCTAAGGTAATGGGAATCCTGACGCTACTCCGCTTTTGTCCACCTCGGCTTGATCATCATCATCATCCGGTACTCGGTCTCACGCGGTTTGAGCGGCTCAAGTCCCTCAGAACCTTCCGTCCTCGGAGCAGGTTTCACCGATTCTTTACGGGTAAATACCGGGTCAATAAAGACAGTTAGACCGTCTTCAACCAAAGTAGAAAAGTGCACCTGCTTGAGTTTGTGTTCCGGCACTTGAACCGTCACCGATGAAGCCGCTTCCTCAGAACCAGCCAGCGGTCCATTCCGCTTGGAATCGGAATAACTTAACGTTTCAACCGACGCGATATCCGACAAAGCGAGATCGGCATTTAGTCGTATTTTTCCCTCATCACCAAATAAACGAAATTTGAATAAATTCCCCTGTTCAACAACCTGAACAATCGGTTGATGAGCTACCGAAAACTTACCCTCCACTCGATTAACGCCCACTACAAAGGGACGTGATTCGGCGACCGAAATAGCCGACGCGACACCCGGCATCACAACGACTCTAGGGCCTTTGACAATTTCACAATCCGGTTTTGAGATAAAATCTTTTACCATTCGATTAACCCCCTCATCCGTTAATCGCCCCATAAAGGTCGGGTAAACTTTGGTCTTCGTTTCAGTTGACATTACAAATGTTCTTGCTGGCACGCCTGCTTGTTGACGAGATTCCATTTCGTTGCGATAAGTCGCCGAGGTCGCAAACGCCTTGGCTTGAGGAATTCTGTTACTGAAAGCAACGAAAGATCCAGGGACGAGAAACGGCTTGAATTCTTCCGACTTGTCCATCGGGAGCTTTAAAAAGTGCGTCTCAATGGTAAGCCGTCGCTTGCCGTTTTCTATAAACATAAGATTCATTGGCAACGCGTCAAAGAAAAGTTGACTTGCGGTAATTCGGTAAACGTCATCACCCACAATCGAATATGCCGCCTCCGCACCGACCACTCGCTTGGCAGAGGGGGAGAGAATCGGCGACATCTTTAGCGTCGAGACGGTCGTTGCAAACGCCTCATCGAGGCTACAGCCTTTGAACTCCGCATATTTTTGAAGCGTCTTTTTAAGATCAACCTCACGCGTCACCAAAAATAACGAGCTAGGGGGAGAAGTTCCATGGGCCGACGGTGTTCCAGTCAAAGCACCACCCGAATTGGACAATGT
Organism: Mariniblastus sp.; assembly: GCA_028823415.1. Lineage (GTDB taxonomy): Bacteria > Planctomycetota > Planctomycetia > Pirellulales > Pirellulaceae > Mariniblastus. Next base: position 3,348 of record JAPKBL010000200.1, on the reverse strand, counting down.
CTGCATGTGGCTCATCTGCTCAACCAACGGCCCTGAAAACGAAAACTGCGATAGAGGAGATGGCTCTACCGTCTTTTGCTTTGGCGGCGTTTGATCAAATTGGCTCGGCTGAAGCTGGGCCAAACAGGCTGCCTGTCCCATTCCAAAAACACCCACCAATGCGCCAAGAAGCGCCAAAGTGATTCGTAATCCGCACCTTGCTTCCCTTCTCATCACAATTCTCCATTGAAAGATTTGATTCCTTACGACCATTTTTTAATCCATGCATTCAAAATCCACCAAGACCAATATTTCGCGGTAAAACGCGAGTTTCTGTGAATTTTCAGTTCATTTTCAGTACTTAAAGGCCACAAAAGACGTTTAATTGCGGCATTTCAACGGATAAATTCCTGTGAAGGGGACCGTTTCGACTTCATTTCGGAGTGAGGCCTAGAAACGTTATCCCTCCAACAATGCAAGCAGCCCAAGCCAATTGGCACAAATTCAATCATGATGGATCTCAATTGGTCCTGCCTGAAATCTCCTGCCTGAAATCTCCTGCCTGAAATCTCCTGCCTGAAATCTCCTGAACGAAATCTCCTGAACGAAATCTCCTGAACGAAATCTCCTGAACGAAATCTCCTGAACGATGTTTCGACCAATGGACGATTGGATTGGTCCACGTCGGAAACTCTGCAATGCGTCAGCCTGTTTTATGCCCGTAGGCGCGATCACTGGCCCACTTTAAATATCCCCAGTGGCAATCAACGAACCGTCCGCACCGACATCTCTAGCCCAAAAATTCCGGTGGCATTAGTAAAAAAAACCCTCCCAAAGTGAGCCAACTCATCTTGATTGGCTCGCGGCCTGCAACCGAACTAGCCCGCATGGGCAAGTAATCGATCCGCTCGATGCCAGAAAACCCCGAAACAACGAGAATCTGACCCATTTTGAAGCTGTTTTATGCTCACGACGACTAGAAATGCCGAGAATAGGACTAACGTAGACCGATGTCGGGAAAAACCGAGTAAAACCAACCAAAAGCCCTTACGGTTTCCGGCGGCATCGTTTAATATTTTGCGTATTCGGCGATTACGAACGTCGACTCCAATTGAATTTCTGTTCCGGCAGTGGTCACCCTCGTGCCGGATTTTTATTTCTACCCCTGCAATTCATGTTCGACTCATTACAAGACGGCCTAACAGGTGCATTTAAGTCGCTTCGCGGTAAAGGCAAGCTGACCGAAGCGAACATGCGCGAAGGCCTGAAACTGGTCGAAGCGTCGCTACTCGAGGCGGATGTCAGCATTGACGTCACCCGCTCGTTCATGGGCAGTGTCACAGACAAAGCACTCGGCGAAAAAGTACTCCTCTCGCTCGATCCCTCCGAACAACTGGTCAAAGTAGTTTACGATGAGTTAATCGCATTGCTCGGACCGGTTGATGACGATCTTCGTCTCGACCAAGAAGTCAACATCATCATGATGTGTGGCCTGCAGGGATCCGGAAAAACAACGACCTGCGGTAAGCTCGCGAAACTATTGCAGCGTGATGCCAAAATGACGCCGCTGCTATGTGCAGCTGATCTTCAACGTCCAGCGGCGATTGACCAGTTGCATGTTTTGGGCGAGAGCCTCGGCGTGCCGGTTTACAGCAACAAAGAAGAGACTGACCCAATCAAAGTTTGCCAGCAAGCGGTAGCGCAAGCGAAGGCAAACAAGAACCAAGTGGTCATACTTGATACTGCCGGACGCCTCGCCATCGACGACGTGTTGATGGAGCAGTTAAAAACGATCGATCGCAAAGTCCAACCCCACCACGTCTTCCTCGTCGTCGATGGAATGACCGGTCAGGATGCGGTAAAGAGTGCCGGTGCATTCCATAAAGCATTAGAGCTCAACGGCGTCGTAATGACGAAACTTGACGGTGATGCACGTGGTGGTGCACTGCTATCGGTTAAACACGTAACCGGCGTACCAATTCGCTTTCTTGGAACCGGTGAACACCTCGAAGATCTCGAGATTTTTCGTCCCGAAGGAATGGCCAGCCGAATTCTCGGTATGGGCGACATGGTCGCTCTGGCCCAGCAAGCTCATAACTTGGTCGACGAGGATGAGCAAAAGCGAATGCAGGAAGCCCTGGAAAAGGGGCAGTTCACACTCGATGATTTCCGCAACCACATGCAAAAAATGGCCAAACCTGGCCTGATGCAAAAGATGATGGGCCTTCTCCCGGGGATGCCCAACACGCGGGAAATCAACGACATGATGAGTCAGGGCGATACGTCCAAACAGATCCGCCAAATGGTCGGAATCATTGACAGTATGACGCCTCGCGAGCGAAAAAACCCGAAGATCATTGACCCCAACCGCCGCCAGCGAATTGCTGCCGGTTCTGGCGTTCAAGCCAAACAAGTCAGTGAACTAATCAAACAATACGACACCATGAAACCCATGCTCACCGGAATGGCCGGCATGGATGCTGGCGACCGGATGCAGCAGATGCAGGATCTTCAATCCCAAATGATGGATCCATCGCGGGGCATGCCGAAAACCAAGAAAACCACGGGAAAAAGGCTTTCTCCCAAAGAAAAGAAGAAACAGGCCAAAGAGCGGGAAAAACGGTTGCGTCAGATGAGACGTGAAAAAAAGAACAAAAAACCCTAGTTTTCGGTTTTGGCATATTCAAAGATAGCGTTCAGCGATTAAATTTGGCGATGGTCAAACCGGTACTCGCTGTCCCGGAAACACCTGAACAGGCGAAACAATTTCGCTCGTTCAAAGATTTTAAGAATGGTCACTCATCGTGATTGGCCAACAAAACCTAAACGGTTCATCTTCCCAGCGAAGAGGCCCCGAGGTTCGCCCACAGGCTGTTGTTGATTCACCATGAGTCAATCGCAACAGCCAAAAAGCTTTTCCTTGCGGTCAGGACTAACGTTTAATCACTTGATTTAGCAAAGAGGAAAAAGTGACAGTAAAAATTCGTTTGAAGAAAATGGGGCGGACTCATCGACCGTTCTTTCGCGTTTGTGCAATGGATCAACGATCTCCACGCGATGGTCGTGTTATCGAGCAACTCGGAACCTACGATCCGATGGTGCCAGATACCGACGCCCGAGCTATCCTCAATGGAGAGCGAATCAACTATTGGTTAAGCGTTGGTGCACAACCGACTCCCAAGGTCGCAACTTTAATTAAGAAGTACGGCACCGACGGCAGTCACCTCGAAGTCCAAGCCGAGGCGATTTCAAAATTGTCGGGACGCCGCGCAACGGCCATTGAATCGGCACGTGCTGCGGCTGCCAAAGTCGAGCTTCCAAAAGCAGAGCCGGAACCGACAGAGGCTCCAGCTGAGAAAGCTGCAGAGG
>JAPKBL010000086.1 GCA_028823415.1 Mariniblastus sp. | reverse complement strand
GACCATGACCACGATGGGGACCATGACCACGATGGGGATCACGACCACGATGGGGACGATCATGACCACGACGGCGACGATCATGACCACGATGGAGATGATCATGACCAATCGGACCACCCGGCACACGGGCCCTTTGGAGGTCACCTCTTTGCCCTCGAGCCGAACGAATTTCAGGGCGAGTGGAAAAAGTACACAGACAGCAACGTCATCAAAATGTATATTTTGGACGCGGATGGAAAAAAAGAGGTTTCTCAAAAAGTGGACAGTTTTACTGTGACTCCCAAAGTCGGCAACGATGAGGGCGGCTTTGTTCTGGAACCAGAGAATCCGGACGAGCAGGGCCTAGCGGCGGTTTATATGCTCGATGATCAAGACCTGTCGATTGCCCTTCCGCTGGGAGTCGATATTGAAATTAAGATTGGTGACAAAGTCTTCAAGGGTGAAATCAAAGCACACAAACCGCTGGATCACTAAACGACGGATGATCCATGATCGCCGCCTCAAACATTGGCGACGCGATAACGACAAGGCGGCTCGCTAAATGCGGAGTCGCCTTTTTTTTTCCAGTTCTGATTGCAGTCGGCGAAATCTCGCTAAATCAGAACGCTAAATCAGAACGCTAAATCAGAACGCTAAATCAGAACGCTAAATCAAATCGACTTTTCGGCGTTCTCTTCGCCGCCCACGGCGGCAACCTTCACAAATTCCGGAAATGATCAAACGGTGACTCCGCACATCGAAGTTATGCGCCTTGCCGACTTCATTGCGAATTTCTAACAATGAGTCGCTTTGAAATTCAATCAACTTTTCACACTTCGTACAGTACAGGTGATCATGCTGAGGATAGCCGTAATCGTGTTCGTAAACACTTCGGCCATCCAGTGAAAACTTACGCAATAATCCTGCATCGACAAACTCACCTAACGTTCGATAAACGGTAGGGCGGCTGACATAGCCCTTCTCCCCCTTGGCAGGAAGTCGTTCCAGTAACTGATCGGCATCGAAATGCTCGTGCTCAAGAAAGACCAGCTCTAGCACCGTCCGACGCTGTTCGGTATTTCGCATCCCGCGGCTCTGCAGAAAGTCGCTAAATCGCTGCTGGGGCGTGAGCGCAACACGAACCGGTGCGAGCGTTTTTAAGTCAGGTTCTTGGCTCATAAAATCTATGCCATGCTCGTGGAAAATCTGGAACACTGGTGCAGCCCAGTCGAATCGAATCCTAATCTACCAATCTTATTGAGACTGACAACCAGAAAACGAGCAAAACTCGCGACAAATCCCAACATCATTCTCAACAACAAGCCAATCCATTGATCACTTCTCAGCTTAACGTTCGGCTGGATTTTCAAGATTAAAGTTTTTGCTTTGACTGAAAAAATCGCGAGGGTTATCGTAGACGACCTTTTTAATAAGACTCTCTTTGTGTCCCCGTCGACGCATCTCCAACACCAAGTCAGGCACAGCGGTTGGTTTCGACGGTCCCCAGTCGCCAGCAGAATTAACGCACAAACGCTCCGCGCCGTGACGCTCAATGATGTCGACCGCCCTCGATGGCGTGCATTTGGTGACAGGGTAAAGTGTCATTCCCGCCCAATAACCTGCCTCCAGTACAGGGCCAACGGTATGCTCTTCGACATGGTCAACCAAAACTCTAGAGCGATCGATGGAGTGCTCACCCAACATGTCGAGGATCATCCGGGTTCCCTGATACTTATCCTCTAAGTGAGGTGTATGAATCAGTACCTGCTGTTGATGAGCGATAGCGAGTTCCATGTGTTCCTGGAAAATAATCGCTTCGTTTTTCGTATTCTTGTTAAGCCCAATTTCGCCAATCCCTAGTACGTTAGGACAGTCCAGAAATTCAGGAATGATTTTAAGAACTTCTCTTGAAAGTTCGACATTCTCTGCCTCCTTGGCGTTGATGCAAAGCCACGTAAAGTGCTGGATACCATATTGAGCGGCCCGCTTCGGTTCGACCTCCGTCAATTGCCGGAAATAATCCCGGAAGCTCTCACCGCTTCCTCGGTCAAACCCAGCCCAAAACGCCGGTTCGCTAATTGCAACACATCCCATTTTAGCGAGTGTTTCATAGTCATCTGTCGTTCGCGAAACCATATGAAGATGCGGGTCGATGTAGTACATGAATCCGTCTTTCTTTGAAAACTTGCCGGACCGACAAGATAAAAACTCAAAATTAAAGGGGAGGCAATGATCTAGGCTACCGCAAAAACAAAATTGCTTTGCAACCACCCCAGTTGTGCCGTCAATCTACGAACGTGAAGCGATGGAAAATTCATTCCGCCACTGTTCATCGTAAGTTCTCGAGAAAAGCAGCTGAATCTTCTCCGCACGAATGGGATCCGCGTGACCACTTGCAATTATTTTTATTGCATCGGCAATTAAAGCCATTCGAGGCTCACCCGAAACATCCCCTTCCGCCCGCTCGATACGATCCAGCGCCGCAGCCACCTCTAATATTTTTGCGCGAATCTCTAAAAATTCGCGATCGAGAACTTGATTGGAATTCATAAATATAAACCTTGGTACAATAACGAATGCTCTACACTATATTATTCGGCGAGGCCCCCGCCCACCAGTTCTCTTTGTGGTTGAAATATTCAATTGATTATTAAAATAGCAATACTCGCGTTTACGCTCATAGCCAACCTCGGATTCCCGTCTGTTTCTGCAACCTCACATGAGTTTGAGGATGATTTTATCGAGCGAACACTCGCTATTATTGTCCGGGGGAAAAAAGCAGAAATCACCTATTCGATCGGCCTTAATGGGAAAACAGCCCAAAAAATCATGGATGAATGGTCGAAATTGGCAGTAAAACCTGCCTCGCCGACTCCCACCAAGGGCACGCCTGACCCGCCAGGTCCACAGCCAGAAACCGACCCTGGCAAGAATTCCGGGCACGTTTTATCTCCAGAATTGATGAAACTGTTCCGAACCGCCGCCAGTAAATTTGTCACCGAAAACATCGTTGTAAAAATCGGCAAAAAATCACAACGGCTGAAGTTGATTTCAGCCGAACCAGCAGCGCGGCATCCCTTTGCCGTTACCCTTAAGTGGGAATTTGCGCTTCCCTCAGAAAAAGTTGTCGACGTGGAAATTATCGATACCAATTTTCTAGACTTCGATGGAGCGTCGAGGTCCGCCATCAAAGTCACCGGAGATGCAATGTTACATCAGTCAAATGCTGCTCCCATTCTAATCCGTGCCGAAAGGGAATTACTGGAAATGCTGACGCCAAAAGAGCGGCAGGGCGTAATGACCATTCGCGCGAAAATCGCCTTGGCCGATCCGTTACAATAAACGACTGCTCAACGCGTTCCTTCAATATCGGCCTTAAATCTTGGATTCCCTCCCTCTAATCGCGATTTAATTTCCCGAATCGTCCAAACCGATAATATCAACCTTGTAAGGTTGAAAGCGTCCTTTATCATTGGGTATACCCAGTCCCATCGTTTGTTCCTGTTAAAAATGTCTCGAACCATAGCAATCGGCGATATCCACGGTTGTGCAATTGCACTCCAGCGTCTGCTCGACGAGATCGAACCAAAATCTGATGACATTGTCATTGGATTGGGGGATTACGTCGATCGTGGAATGGACTCAGCAGGCGTGCTCGAAATTCTAATCAATCTCGTTAGCACGTGCCGGTTCATTCCTTTGATCGGCAATCACGAATTAATGATGTACAAGGCGCTTTTCGGCAATGACAAGAAACGCGACTTCGAGTTCTGGTACCAACACGGGGGTAGCTCAACTCTGGCAAGTTATGGTGGAAGCGTAGACGGTATTCCCCAACACCACCTCGCATTTCTGAACCATTGCCTTCGCTATTACGAGACCGAAGAGCATTTTTTCATTCATGCCAACTATGTCCCAGAACTCCCGTTAAGCGAGCAACCAGACCAAGTTAGTTTCTGGAAGCACATGCAAGGAACCCCGACCGAACCGCATATATCCGGCAAAACAGCCTATGTCGGGCACACACCTCAATCCGCCGGGCAAGTCACGGATCACGGGCATGTCAAATTAATCGATACCTACTGTTATGGCGATGAATGGCTCTCAGCCGTCAATGTGCTTAATGGCGAAATTTGGCAAACAAACAATTTAGGTGAATTTCGATCTGCCGTACTGGGTACCCCGCCGGAGAACTAACAAAAATCGCTATCAGCAGTTTTCGCAACCGTTGATCACTTGGCGATGCTCCACTGGCTCATTAGAATGCGGAATCAATGTCTGATGTTCCGACGCACACACTGACTTCCGAGCGTTTGCTCGCTTTGTCAGAAAATTTCGCGCGTAGCAAGGACTTTATTGCCTGTGTCGAATCACTCCAGCGGGGAGAAACGGCGACATTCGATTCTGTCTGGGGTTCGTCGTGCGCGCTATTGGCAAGCGCCTTATCTGGAGCGTTCAAAAATCTGCTGGTTGTCGTGGCGGACGGCAAAACACAAGATGATTTATTGGATGACTTGCCTACTTTTTTTGAAGGAATGCTCGAGCGATTCCCTGCTTGTATGCCAGTCTCCAGCAGTGGCGTGCACCTTGACCTCGAATATGGAGATCGCCTTCGTTTGATCAAAGGCCTCCTTGCCGGTGATAAATCTCCAATCATTGTCGCGAGCGTACCCTCACTATTGCAGCCCACACCATCTCAAGAATCGATCTTTGGAAATTCCAAACGTATCTCCGTCGGTGATCAGATCGATATCGCAGCCCTCGCGACTTGGCTCCTCGAACAAGAATTTCACCAAACATCGGCGGTTGAATTACCGGGAGAGTTTTCCATCCGTGGCGGAATCGTGGACGTTTACGCACCCGACTGGGAGAACCCTGTCCGGATAGAACTGTTCGACGATGAGGTCGAATCCCTCCGCCAATTCGAGTGTGCGAACCAACGCAGTTCCGCTGAATTGCAACAAATTGAGATCACGGTCGTCACGCGAGCGGGGCTCGAAAATGGCTGTCTTTTGGATTTCATACCGGACGACACAGTGCTGTTACTCCTCGAACCTGAAGCCTTGAGTGAACAGGCGAAACGGTACTCCGAACGAATTTCCGACTCTGAAAAAATCCATAGCTGGGAAGAAATCAATCGCCGCTGGGCAAAACTACCCGCAGCCACGGCCAGCCGAGTTACCACCGGATACCTCGGAGCCATCCATCAATTACCCATTGATACGGTCGAACAATTTAGCGGAGATATTGGCGACCTCAAACTTCAGGTCGATCGACTTGCCCGAGACCCCTCGGGAGAAGAATACGAAATTTTTGTAATGGCCCGAGTAGAGGGAGAGATTCCGAGGGTCCGTGAAATCCTCTCCTCGACAGCGGCCGCCGCAGGGGGACGCCTCCAAATTGGCCTTGGTTGTGTTCATCAGGGATTCCGCGATCGCGAGTCTTTCCAGATCGTGATTGGGTGCGATCAAATGTTTCATCGCACCGAACTACGACGCAAAGGTCGTCGACGATTGAGTAAAGCCATTGATAGTTTTCTCGATCTTCGAGAGGGCGATTTAATCGTTCATCTATCGCATGGCATCGGTCGCTTTCGCGGCTTGGAGATGCTCGACAAAGACGGCCAGCGAACTGAACATCTCGCCTTAGAGTTCCACGGCGGGACAAAAATCTACGTCCCCGCCACCAAGATCGATCTCGTTCAAAAATATATTGGTGGCTCAAAAACGCGCCCCACGCTCGCGAAAATCGGAGGCAAATCGTGGGCCAAACAAAAAGCGTCGGTCGAATCGGCGATTGAAGATCTAGCCTCCGAGATGATTGAGCTGCAAGCAACGAGGGACGGCCGACCGGGAATTGCATTTTCACGCGATACCGAATGGCAAAGTGAATTCGAACATTCGTTTCCGTACCGAGAAACTCCAGATCAACTAACTGCGATCGAAGCGATCAAGCAGGACATGCAACGTGCCCAACCGATGGATCGACTGCTTTGCGGGGATGTCGGTTTTGGAAAAACCGAAGTCGCAATGCGGGCCGCGTTCAAGGCAGTAGAGAATGGATACCAAGTGGGAGTGCTGGTTCCGACAACAATTTTAGCCGAGCAGCATTACAAGAATTTCAAAGAGCGAATGGGTGAATTCCCACTGGATATCGCAAAACTCAGCCGCTTCTGCTCCACCCAAGAGCTAAAAACCAATGTGGAACGACTCAAAAAAGGACGCGTGGATATAGTGATTGGCACCCACCGTCTGGTGTCCAAAGACGTAAAGTTTTTTAATCTCGGGCTGGTCATTATTGACGAAGAGCAACGGTTTGGCGTCGAACATAAAGAACGACTTAAATCGATTCGAAGTTCCGTTGACGTCCTCACGATGTCAGCGACGCCGATCCCACGCACACTTCACATGTCGCTCGTCGGCGTGCGTGACATCTCCAATCTCGAAACACCTCCCGACGATCGGTCTGCTGTTGCGACGAAAGTTCTGCGATTCAACAACGAGACCATCAGGACAGGCGTACTCCGTGAATTGAACCGCGGTGGCCAAGTGTTTTTCGTGCACAATCGAGTGAATGACATTCACCTGATCCAGCAAAAACTCGAATCATTGATTCCGGAAGCAACCTTTCGATTTGGCCACGGTCAAATGAACGAAGGCGAACTCGAAGAAGTAATGACCGATTTCATCGCGGGAAAGTTCGACGTTCTGATCGCAACGACGATTATTGAAAGCGGTCTGGACATTCCCAATGCAAATACTATTTTCATCAATGACGCAGATCGTTACGGACTCTCAGACCTGCACCAATTGCGGGGCAGGGTAGGGCGGTATAAGCACAAAGCCCATTGCTATTTAATGATCGAACCGCACAAACACCTTAATCCATCGGCCGCGCGAAGACTGCAGGCAATTGAAACCTTTAGCGAGATGGGGGCCGGTTTCGCAATTTCAATGCGGGACCTGGAAATCCGCGGCGCCGGTAATCTGCTCGGAACCCAACAGAGCGGGCACATTGCCACGATTGGCTATGAACTGTATTGCCAGCTTCTCGAAACGGCGGTTCGCCATTTGAAACACCTGCCGACAAAACTATCTATCCATGTCGAAGTTGACCTACCCGTGGCAGCATTTTTACCGGATAGCTATGTCGTCGACCGCCGCCAAAAAATCGACCTCTACCGTCGATTAACTCGCCTCGAGAAATTTGACCAAATCGAAGAACTCCGCATTGAACTTCGAGACCGGTTCGGAAAAATACCACCGCCCGTCCAACGACTGCTGTCACTTTCGGAATTGAAACTTCAAGCAGCCGTCTACCAAATCCTCTCCATCTCGATGGAGGACAAATACCTCACTTTCAAATTTCAGGATCGAAGTCGTTTTTCACAGCTCTCAAAAACCAGACCCGTCATTCGCATTATTGACGACCAAACCGCAATGGTAACTTTGAAAGAAGGAAAAATTCACCCGACAAAAATGCTTGCACTTGTCAAATCTCTCTTGCAACCAGCTACCTGATTTATCTATCCTCCCCCGCCAACTTCTGCGCGAAGTTGCCAATCGAAGCAAACGCACTTGCGTAGGCCAAATGTTTTTCAATGACTTTTACCGGTACGGCGTGATCATCATGCACAAGAATCAACACGGCTTCAGTCCAATTTTGGCACCTCTGGCGTCTATCCTCCTTATGGCCGTGTCGTCTTTGGCTTTCGGATCAACCGTTCAATTACAACCTAAGCTGGAAACGACTCCGGACCCTTATTTCTCGATGGATGAAACCTCCCATCAAAAACAAGAAACTAATCATCAATCGCCGGCGGCGATCATGTGGGGTAACACCCTCCCCCCGGCCGTCCAACCACCAACTCAATCGAAATATCCCCAAACAAAGTTTCTTCCATTCAACCCCAAAGGCCCTCTAACGACTGGCCAAGTGTCGCCGGATAAATTGCCAGCCAACACATTGAAGTTAGAAAACAAACCTCCACTAAATTCAATCATTCGGGAACAAAAAGATTTCGTTGCTCCTCTTCGCAAGCCATCTACCGATCGTGAAAGTGGATTCCGGCCGATGGTACCAAAAAAGTCACCTCCAATAAACGAATTGAAAAGTGATCCTCCGAGCAAAAAGTCTCGTCGCTACGAGGGGCTTCAGATGGGACTGACCACTGAGATTCAATCGGAACCAGAAGTCCTCTCTTTTGAACCTAGCCAAGTTTTAGCCCTCGTTGGCGGATACCCTATTTTCGTCGGCGACCTTCTTTTTGAGGTCAATCAGATGATTGAACAGTTCATGCCTCAAGCACCGGCCCTGATGAAAGAGCGGGAAAGAAAAAAATTAATTTCCAAGATGCTGCCCAAGTATGTTGAGGCAAAAATCCTTTACGCAGGGGTCGTTCAATCGCTTCCAAAAGAAGCTGACTTCGGGGCAGTCCTCGCGCAAGCTGAAGAACAATTTGACAAAAGCGCCCTACCCGAGATGCTGAAAAACAGCGGCCTAGATTCGCAAAATGAGCTCGATGCAAATCTGAGAGCCATGGGAAGCTCATTGAGGCAGCACAGAGAGAGCTGGGCCGAGGATCAAATAACGAAGTTTTTCCTTGGACAACAACTCAGAGCAAACACCGAAATCACTCATCAGGAAATGTTGAAAGTCTATCGAGACAATATCAAGGACTACGAAAAACCTGCAAAATGCATATGGGAACAGATTCTCATTCGCTTTGACCGCTCGAAATCACGTGAAGACGCGCGAAAGTCGATCGTAACACTCGGCAACGACATTGTCTTTGGTGGGAATTTTTCCGCCGTTGCCAAAAAGAGTTCCCACGGATATCAAGCTTCCAAGGGTGGAAGATATGACTGGACAAACGAAGGTGCTTTGGTTTCTAAAGAGATCAATGATTTCATCTTCAGTGCTCCAATTGGAGATTTGAGCGATATCATTGAGACGCAGAATGGATTCCATATTGTCCGCGTTGTCGAAAGAACAGATGCAGCGCGCACGCCATTTTTAGAAGCTCAGATCGAAATTAAAAAGCAGATTAAAGCGTCTCGACAATCGGATGCATTTCAGGAACATTTTGCGAAGCTAAAAAAATCTATTCCTGTGGAATACTTCATCAACGACCCCCTGAAGCCAATCCAAGGGAAATAGATTGCGACTCCATCATTCCGCCGCGCGGACTCACTCTAGTTCGCCCTCCACCTCGCCCCTTGATACTCTGCTCCCAGCGCCCGATCCCACTCCGTTAACAACGGCCAACCTTCAACGGTCAACCTTGGGTGGTTTTCAAAGAAGAATTCAACAATTACGTTGTAAAACCGATATTTCCTAATATTCGGGCACGTTTCCTTACTGGAAAAAAACAGTTAGACTTACCGCCACTTGAGAATTAATTCGGAAATCGGCTGTGGGAAACAACCGTCGCCCCGATCATGCTCTCATACTATTAAAAAATGCGAGTATTACCGTAACGTCAGGAACAATATCTATGTCGAAAATGGCCAAAATTGAGTGTGAAGGTCATGAGTTGGAACTTCCGGTCGTTGAGGGCACGGAAAACGAAAAAGCAATCGATATCAGTGCGCTTCGGAAACAAACCGGCCTGATTACTATCGACGAGGGCTACGTTAATACTGGTTCTACTCAAAGCGGAATTACTTTTCTCAATGGAGAAGAAGGAATTCTTAGGTATCGTGGATATCCAATCGAAGATCTGGCGAAGAACTGCGATTTTGTGGAAGTCTCCTACCTTTTGATTTATGGTGAATTACCTAACCAAACAGAACTCGCCGACTTTCGTGACTCAATCCGTCATCACACGATGCTTCACGAGGACATGCGTCTGTTTTACAACGGTTTTCCCCGAGACGCTCACCCAATGGCCATCCTGTCGTCGGTTGTTAGCGCGATGTCGACGTTTTACCAGGATTCGCTAGATCCTCACGACCCAGAGCAGGTCGAAATCTCTATTAGACGGCTGATGGCCAAGCTACCAACCATAGCCGCGTACAGTCACAACAAATCTGCAGGACAGCCGTTCGCCTATCCGCAAAACGATCTGTCCTACTGCGAAAACTTCCTTCAAATGATGTTTTCGGTCCCGTGTGAGCCCTACAAGGCGGACCCAACGTTTATCGAAGCACTGAACATGCTACTTATCGTTCATGCCGATCATGAGCAAAACTGCAGCACTTCAACGGTCCGAATGGTTGGATCAGCCGATTCAAACCTTTTTGCCTCTATCTCGGCTGGAATTTGTGCCCTCTGGGGACCTCTTCATGGAGGTGCCAACGAAGCAGTTGTTTCCATGCTTCAGCAAATCCAAGACGATGGTGGCGACGTGGACAAGTACGTTGCGATGGCAAAAGATAAAGAAAACGGGTTTCGACTGATGGGTTTTGGCCATCGTGTTTACAAAAACTTTGACCCAAGAGCCAAGATCATCAAAAAAGCGTGTGATCAACTTCTCAACAAACTGGATCTTGACGACCCACTCTTTGAGATTGCTCAGCGCCTTGAGACGGTAGCTCTAGAAGACGAATACTTTGTGAAGCGTAAGCTCTACCCTAACGTGGACTTCTACTCAGGAGTCATTTACCGAGCCATGGGAATTCCAGTTGGCATGTTCACCGTGTTGTTCGCGATGGGACGATTACCTGGCTGGATTGCCCACTGGAAAGAAATGCACGAATCACCGTCAAAGCGAATTTGTCGCCCACGACAGATTTACAACGGTCCCAATGTACGAGAATTTGTTTCTATCGAAAATCGATAACAAATTAGAATTCCCCGCCGCATTTTCATTTTGAGCACGGCAAAGATCTTGCTCGAAGCCTACTCGGCGGCTGACCCCTTCGAATTCAACTCAAAAAAAACGCCCTCGTAAGAGGGCGTTTTTTCGTTTGAGCGTTCACCAATCGATTCTAGCAATCAATTGATGTTTGCTGGATTAGACTTCGAAGAACGTACCCGAAACTTCGAACTCTCCATCATTAGCTGAACCTCGCCAGCTATCGGCAGTGAAGGTTAAGTCAGATCCGGTAAATCCAGATTCCATGCCATTGATTAGACCCTCCGTTCCTACCAGCGAACTGATGGAATCTGCGTCAAAATCAATCTCAGCGAGCAAACGGTCATACTCTTGGATAGTGAACGAATGCCAGTTGTAGTTATCGTTGTACTCCCAATTTCCACCGGAAAAGCGAACAGCAACCAAATTGGTTGATGTTTGGCTAAACAGCGGGTTGACGGTAAATCGACTCGATAACAAACTCTCTGAGTACATCATGTATCCGGTACCGGTCGCAGCGTCATCCACCGCGATTCCGTATTTTGGATCGCCAATTTCATACGTTAATGTATCCGGAGCTTTAAAGAACGTACCCGTTATTCCAAACTCTCCGAAGTTGTAACTCGATCTCCAGCTATTCGCTTGGAAAGCAATGTCCGAAGCATAGAATCCTTTTTGGATACCACCAACCGAACCGTAAACGCCGTCCATCGAAGTTACCGTATCATTGCTAAAGTCAACTTCGGCAATCAAGCGATCCCCATCTGCTTTTGAGAATTGTCGCCAAACAAAGTTGTCGTTGTATTCCCACTGGCCACCGACAAAACGAGTCGCGATCACGTGCTTCGCATTTTGGCTAAACGGTTGATCCGAACTGAATCTTGTGAAGAGATTTTCTACGGAGTACATCAAGTACCCAGTACCGGAAGCGGAGTCTGTGACTGCCACACCAAATCCAAGATCTCCTAGATTAAACCGCCCAGTTTCTTCCGCGGCAGTTATCCCTAATACATAATTACCTTCGCCTGCCAAAGCACTCACACGCACCTGATAGGTGCCGCCAAATTCTGAGTAATAATTCAAGCTCTCATCCCCAGAGGCAACGACTGCACCCGTCGAAGATATTAACTCGATTTGCAGTTGGCTGACTCCACCGTCCAGCAACCCATTGTCGAACAAAAACTCGCCCGAACCGGGTAACGTCGCCAATACATCTACCAAAGAGTTTGGCTGAACATCGACCGAATAATAGTCAGCCGCCTCTTGTGGAACTTCATATCCAATGGTGTCCAGCGGCGTCACATCATTTTGAAAACCGCTCGCGACGACATAGGCAATCTGCCGAGTCGGACTGTTAACGCGAATGACTTGTGTCTCACCCGGATTCAAGGGGCGACTGAAAGCCTCATCAATCTCAACACCCTCAACATCATAGGCTCGAATTACTCCCATATCTGTTTCACTCTCTTCCGCACCCACGAGAATCGTTACCTGCCTCTGTGGAATTGCAAAATCAGCCCGAAGCTCATCAACCCCGGCTTGCCAGCCAGATCCATTAGTTGGAGATGGAGCGAACACATGTAAACCTGAGGGAGCTTCGAAACTGGTGCGGACTGCGTAAACGCTTCCGCCAGTGATATTATTTGAGAGTGTCATGCCATCAAAGAAGTTATCCATCACCTGGCGATCCGAGGCCGCATCTGGATCAGCAACTCCTTTAGAAACGGTATCCACATAACCAACAACATTCCCTGGCAGCGTGATGTCCTGAGGCGTCGTTGATCCAGAGCCGGTGTCAAAATCAGCACCGCGAGTTACCACAAATCCGTAAGAGGTTACCGATCCAACAAGACGGGCAAAATAAGCATCGGTCTGGTCAGCCACAAATTGGCTGATATGCCCATCCGAGTTCGAGCCCGAAACGCCCGTTTGCAGTAAGGCACCGGCTGAATCGTAAAGTTCAAGATCGACGTAGCCCGCATCCCCCAGTTGCCCAACCGCAAAAGTTGCAACATCACCAGCGGTCAAATTGATTTGATACCAATCTTCTGACTTCTCAGTTTCTGTGATGCTGATTCCATCATAGGCTCGTCCATCAGCACCCAGCATATCGTCATCGTACTGCTGGAATTTCACCTGAAAATCCTCGGTCAACTGAAGTCCGACCGTCTCGGCCAAATCACCCAGATTAACTGAGATCTGCTTCCAGTCACCACTGTCAGTCACACTGTCGGTGAGGATTGTGTGCCACGTTACTCCGTCGTCGCTAACCGATACTCCGTCACCGTTGTAAGTTCCGTTAAATGAGGAGGGGAGAACATCGTTCTCGTCTTCATACGACGCATAGTAAAAATTAAGGAACGGGTTCGAACGTGTGGACAAATCGACCGACCAAATGGCTTCATTTAGATTTGAAAAGCCCGTTCCGGTGGTGTCCATGAACATCCCGAAATTACCTTCGCCAGTCGAGACACTGTCGAGTATTTGAATTCGCCCATCAGCCTGACTTGAGTTCGTTGTCCAGCCTCCGCCAAAACTACCTGATTCAAAATTCTCTCCGGCAAAGAATGGAATCTCACGAATTTCGAATTCACCAAAAGCTCCCATTCGCTCGGCGGCGAAGGGGGCAAGGTCCATGCTCGAACTCATTATATCCTGAGCATCAGCCAACGAGCCATTATCGACTAGGGTAACCAGCTCGTCTTCCAAAGCAGCATTGAGAACAACCTGTGCCTCAAAGCCACCATTAATCGCACTGGTCGAATCAATCTCAATGGTGTACTCACCCGCGTCAGCGATTGACACAACGTTAACCATCGCGCGAGTTCCCGTCACAGTACCCGAGGCGAGTAAGGCTCCCGCCGGACTGTAGACATCAATGCTTGGCGCTACGCCTGGATCTGCGTCAACGATAACCGACAACGTTTGCCCCGCATCGAGTTCAATCACGAGGTTTCGCGAACCAATCTCCGGGATGGTGCCCACGACACTTGATGTATAAATCATCGAACCTGGAAACACTTCATCTACGGTTTCAACGACAACATCTTCGGAATAAACACCGACTGCATCCCATGCATCCTTGGTCGCGGTGTGCTCTGGCGAATTTTTACCAAAAATATCTTCAGCCGACTGAACTCCTGCCGCGCGGGAATCTTGATACTGGGAATTCACAGACAAATACGTATTCAGAGCACGGTAAGCAATTTGCGCGGCGTCTTCGATTCCGATACCAGTTACATCGTAGTCATCGCCATTATCGTTGGTGCCAACTTCGCCTTCGCTCAAGATGTGAAACCACTTGTTTTGAACTCCGGAGTTGGTGTGAACGCCGACGCCCCACATGTCACCTAAATAAGTATCCGGCTGACCGTCCGAATTCGGCACCATAAAGTTACGGAGCCCGTCTCCAACTAAGTCAATTTCGCCACCGATATGCCAGTCATTGGTTCCTGTCACATAATACTCAAGATATTCACCAAATATATCGGAGAATGACTCATTTAACGCCCCTGGTTCGTCTCGATAAACTAAATTAGCAGAATTCTGAATCACTCCGTGGAAAATTTCATGCCCGACAACATCCAGCGAAACGAGCGGAGAAAAGCGAGTACCTCCCTCTCCATAATTCATCTCAGTACCAGTCCAAAATGCGTTATCCATATTACTGCCGACGTTAACATATGAAGTCAGAGTACCTCCGGCGTCATCATAAGAATCTCTTCCGAACTCGTTTCTCAGCAAGATCATCATATTCTCAGCGCCCCAATGCGCTGAAACACCAGAAATTGCATTAGGAGAATCGAACAATGTACTGCTCGACGTAATGTCGATAGCATTGGAAAAATCACCGGGTGCGCCGGTTTGATTATCAAACGTAATCACGCCATCTGTGACTTGCTGTAATCGAAACGCTCCCGCGGCAAATTCGTCGGCAACGAAGTCGACCACGCCGTTGTAGTGGCTGTTCCCTGCTGCTGGGACGTCTGCATATCTCATTCGACTCTCAACAGCCTCAATACCGCCAGTATTTGCATTTACATAAACATAATCCCGCGTGCCCAAATCCAGAGCATACATGTCGAATTTATAAGTAGGCACGCTTGATCCGTCAGCATCGGTTACGTACACAATCTCGCCCGCAGGTGCTCCGTCAAGCCCCATTCGCTGGGCGCGAATTGGATCCTGCCACGCGTATTGCGACGCACCAATGTATCCCGCCGCTGCCGCATACGCCTGTTCATTGGTTAACAAAATGTCGGAAACAGGATTCTCAAGAGCAACGCGATCACCACTGAAAGAAACAATCATCGAATCCTTCATGTGGATCGAATAACTACTCCCCTGAACGCGGTGCCCATTAAAATATTGTTGATATTTTGCGTGCTCAAAGCCGTAGGCATCACTCCAGGCTTTTTGCAATTTAATGGACTCGTTGTCCCCCAAGCCAAGATGCTCTCGGAGCATCGTGACTCCATCGGCTTTCGACAGAGGCTCATCGAGAATCAACAAATCGGTTGTGCCGACGTAGTTTACCGTCGGAAGCAGACTTGTATCCAGCGAGTGGTAATTCTCGCCCAAGTTGTCAAGATGAGCCGTTAAAGCCACAGGACTAATCACCTCAACCATGTCGTTTGCGACTACAGTCGTTGGAAATTGCCCGACATCTGCCGCCAATAATCGGCGTGGCTCAAGGTTGTTGTAATCGAAACTCTTGTTTCCATTGTCTCTGTATCTTTTTGCACGGATGGGAAGCGTCTTTTTCTTGCGAGACTTCATTTGGATGCCTGAATAATTGCGGGAAACAAATTAATTAAAAAAGAATGGAACGAAAGCGAATATTAAATTATCTCAACTACTGACATAAAAGCCCTTAGGACTACGCCGGTTTATCTGAATATCTGGCCATTACACCTGCGAAAAAACGAAATAATCGATCAAATTCGACCACAAGACGTATTTTTTCGCAAGTAAATACCCTTAGAATCGGCACAATCGACATGCTCTATCCCGATGCATACTAGTCGAAAATTCTGTGTTGGCAAAATATCTACACGGATATTTGGAAAAATTTGACCTTCACCAAAACATCCCCAATTCGCGGCAATTCACGAGGGTTTGGGTTCGACACCGAGCAACCGGCGCCCCGAAGCCACTATATGCCGCCATGAAATGGTGCCAACCGCTGTTATTTCCCCAAAGATCTCCTGGCAAACGCACTAAGATCGCACCAACTGCTGTAGCTTCGACTTCCAACGTTGAATCTCTCAAGCCCGTCAATGGACGTATTTTGAGAGCCCCGGCATGCTTTCAACCTCTGCACCCCCTAGAAACTCGGGAAAAACTCTCGCCTAAGACAGGCGGGCGGCTTGGGATCATCGTGAAATGAGTATGCCGACCGGAGTCTTGGACCGACAGTCAGCACTAACGAAACGGCTTCGTGATTTTCAAATCAAGTTACCAAGCCACCCTAAAACCAAGACTCTCCCGAACGATGCCCCTTCGTTAGCTCAGTTTCTAAGCAGCTGCACGAACTAAGCTATTTTGATGGAAAACGGCTCGGGTCAACTTTTATAATAATTCGGAGTGGTTAATATCTGCGATTCAGTTCCCCACAAAGATTTTAAATCCTTAGGTCTAATCGTTGTAAAATCGTTCAGGCTTTTTTATACTCGTTGAAATTCGCAGGCCACCGTGGTCGGTTTGTCCCCATTTCGTTCGCAAGCGATTTTCATAATATTAAATTGCGGCTTTAACCCTTTTTGATAGGGCGACCTGAACACCGTGGGATTTTCCATCGTGGTTTTACTCTCAACCGAAAACTAAATTCGATCCCCACTCGCTGCGGATCGTCTGAGACAATACAACCTGAAACAGGGATAATTAATGAGCGACGCAAACCTAATCGAACTTCCTGAAATTACGGACAAGCGATTTTTCGGGCATCCGATGGGACTCGCTATCCTCTTTTTCGCCGAGATGTGGGAGCGATTCTCCTACTATGGAATGCGGGCATTGCTCATGTTCTATCTGGTAAAGCACTGGATGTTTTCTGACGGTGACTCAGCGGTACTCTATGGCGCCTACACGGCACTCGTTTATATCACCCCAGTTTTAGGCGGTTACCTTGCCGACAAATTCCTTGGCCAAAGAAAAGCGGTCGTTTTTGGGGCTTTGCTCCTGACTATCGGCCATGGTCTGATGGCATTTGAAGGGGACGGGGCTCAAGGAGGTTTTGCGGTCCAAGTCTTCTACATGGCCCTGGCGTTTATTATTGTCGGCTCTGGGTTCTTAAAAGCGAATATTTCGGTCATGGTTGGCCAACTTTATCCGCGAACCGATGTCCGTCGAGACGGAGCCTACACGATTTTCTATATGGGAATTAACTTAGGTGCCGCGCTCGGAGCGATCGCCTGTGGTTACCTTGGAGAAGAGTTTGGCTGGAATTACGGCTTCGGTGCTGCCGGCCTTGGAATGCTACTGGGGCTCGTTGTTTTTGTTATGGGAAAACCACTACTCCATGGGCGAGGTGAAGCACCCGACCCGAAAAAACTCGAGTCATCAATCAATGGCCTCAAGTTAGAATGGCTGCTTTATGTGGTTGGAGTTGGCGCAGTCGTTCTTTGCTGGATACTCGTTCAAAATCAACAATACGTAGGTGGCCTTCTTGGTTTGATCGGGGCCGGTTTAGTTTCGTACGTATTGAAAACCGCCGTGTTTGACCTCACGCCGGTCGAAAGAGATCGAATTTTTGCGGCGATGTTCCTGATTTTTGGATCGATTCTTTTCTGGGCTCTCTTCGAGCAAGCAGGGTCTTCGATCAGCCTGTTGACCGATCGCATGGTCGATCGGAATTTGCTCGGTTGGGAGGTACCCGCGTCGATGTTTCAATCGATCAACGCCATCTACATCGTTTTACTCGCTCCTGTCTTTGTCATAATTTGGTCGTTCTTAGGCAAAATTGGGCTCGAACCCTCTGCGGGAGCGAAATTCGGACTGGGCATGATTCAGCTGGGAGCCGGGTTCTTAGTTTTGGTGATGGGTGCCAATTCGGTCGAAAACGGTGCATTAATTCCAGTGGCCTTTATCTTTCTCATCTACCTACTTCACACCACAGGTGAACTCTGCCTGTCTCCAGTGGGGCTCAGTGCGATGAATCGACTCGCCCCGTTGAATCTCGCATCCATCATCATGGGAACCTGGTTCTTTGCTGCGGCGACCGGTAACTTTGTGGCAGGTTTGATTGCGAGAGCGTCCGGCTCAGAGAGCCTCAATGATGGTGACGAGATCGTCGCCGGGACGCCTGCGGCCATTGAGTACGTCGAAAACGTCAATCAAGTTTACACAACCATAGGTTGGGTTGCCGTTGGTGTCGGGGTAGGACTGATCCTGCTCTCACCATTTATCAAAAAGCTGATGCATCTCGACACGCTTGGAGATGCAGACCATTCCCTCGCTGGACAAAGCGAGCTTGCTGAACCGCAAGCAGCTGGAATGGATACTTCTGGAGAAAGTATCGATATCTAATCTTTGAAGCGATCGATAAACGGCCGTTCCTTTATGGGGAGCGGCCGTTTTTTTTTGCTTATGCTGACTGTGGAACCACAATGTTCACCTGAACAAGTCGATTCCCGACTGGTCATACCTGAGCTGTTATCGCAGCCCCCGAAACAACGACGACCCTACGCGAACTAAAGTTGCCCCCGCCTCAATGGCAACCTCAAAATCCCTGCTCATCCCCATCGACAATTCACGCAGTTCTACGTTCGGCGGGGCGCTCCCCCGGTTTGACTCAAGCAATTCGCGAAGCGAATCAAATTCCCGACGCACATCTTGCTGACCGCTTCCCAAGCCTGCCATGCACATCAACCCCTTCACCTTTAGCCCCTCCAATGGCTGGACCGCCTCAATCACCGACGGCATCTCATCCGGCGAAAAACCGTGCTTGGCCGATTCGCCAGACACGTTAACTTCCAACAACACGTCTACTAGTTTACCGGACTGCAATCCCGCTTCATGGATTGACTTAAGCAGCCTGAGACTATCGCAGGAGTGAATCAGATCTGCCGATTCAACCGTCCGCTTTACCTTATTTCGCTGAAGGTGGCCAATTATGTGCCAACGCACATCGAGGTCATGCATTGCGTTGGCTTTTTCCCAAAGAACTTGCGGGCGATTTTCCCCCAAAGTTTCGCAGCCGGCTGAAACTAGCGCACGCGTGGTCGACACGTCAACGTACTTAGTAACACCGACGAGACAGACATCCGAAGCATCTCGCCCCGATCGCTTAGCCGCCTCGGCAATTTGCTGTTTAACGGCCGCCACATTTTCCGCAAGTTGTTCGTCCATGGTCTACTTTCGATACTCAAGCGTTCTCAAACGCGTTATAGCTTCGCAAACTCAGGCCCACTCGATAACTAGTCCAGACTCACCAACATCAACTTAGCCCGAACTCCAACCCTCTGAAACCTGCGACCGCGTCTATTCAATTTCCATTAACTGTTCTACTGAACCGTTTTTCGAAAACCGGCTAAACACGAATTCCCCATTAAAATTCTCGCCGAAAAATGTCCGATTCCCTTTGCTCGCCAAGGACCGGTAAAAGAACCATTGTTGTTTATCAAGATGCACGCGAAAGGCAGCCCCTTGATCACCACTGAGGCAATTCAGGTCTTCGGCAACAGTCAGCAACCGCCAAGTCCTCTTTTTACAACTTCGCTTGGGATCGAGGTCAAAAAACAAAGGGGCGTAAAGCCCGCGTCCTTTACATTTTTGCGTCAACTGCATACCGCCATCAACGATTTTGAATGAATGCCTCGACCGGGCGATCTTCCATTCGGGCAAGGCCAGTGGGAGAACAAGCGACTGTATTCGGCCCTTCCGCAACAGGTACATTTCGGTCGTTTCTGTTTCACGTAACCCCTCGATCCCCTCGGCGAATGGGAAACGACATGAATAGCTCAACTCCGCCTCCGAGGCGAAAACAACCGCGTCGGCGATCAACAAAAAATGATCCACTCTCGAGAGCAGAAATTGCCGAGTCAACAATCCACCACCGTCGAGTTTCTTCTCTAGCTCTAAATACTGGATTTCATCGTCACTTTGCGCGCAGCTAATCTCAAACGCCTCGCTAGATTTCACCGCTTGACCGTCTACTGTGATTTCCGGACTGGTTTCACCACTAACCAAACAACTCTTACGGCTTAGTTCGCTAATCATTTTCCCATTAGAAAAATTGATCGCTAATCGAGGAGAATCCCGATTCCAGTTAGAACGCATCAACGCCGATTCGCTCCACTCCGAAACATTACTAGCTTCAATGCGAAGGACATTCGCCGCCTTGCCTTCCTTGATATTTTTTTTGGCCTTTCCCAACGTGTGCTTCAATAGCGCTTTGTCATCGCGATCACTGGAGAGTTTCAACAGGCACTTCAGAAATCTATCGCTCACCACCAATGATTTATTAGTCGAAAAAACCAGTTTCTGATCAAAACGCAGCATCCTTATTATTTGTCGCACCATCCATTCCAATTGTGAAACAACATCGAGTCCGGTGTCCTGTGTGAGAATCGACTTGGCTTTCATTGCCTCGACGACCAACTGACAGCGAACCCAACTCGCTGCGAGCGTCCCAAAACTGGGCAAACATCGCGTCGTTGGCCAACCGTCATGATCAAGTAATTCAGAAATCGAGAGACTCATTTTTCGGCATGCATCCTGAGCCCAAACCTGGCATCCCTCCCATTCTGGCAATTGATAGGCCACCACCAGCGGTAACTCAACGGCTAACCACTGGTAGACCTCCATGGACAATTCAGGCTTGCTCTCAGCCGCTTTGGAGAGGTCGAAAATGCGGTCCAGCGTGTTCTGCCAATCGGCGAAATCACATTCCCCAACGAGCTTTCGAACCGAATGTGAGGCTGCTAAAACGAGATAGGCTTGGGATGTGCAATCCGAGCCAAGGGAACAATCCTGAACCGCGCTAAAAATCTCCTTGGCGACTTGCTCCACTTGGGATTGCGAATTTAAACAGGCGTGCCACCGGTCACCAGCTTGGACAACCTCAGGACTTTGGTTCCCACCAAGGACCCACGCGCAGGGGGACTTCTTACTAGACTCTTTCCCACAACCAAACACTCCAGCAAGATTCACACTCTCTTGGTGTACGAAAGTCGAAAATTCACTGCTTTCCCAATCGATCTTTCGAAACAAACTCTCCGAAGGGTTCTCCGCCGCAACCGTTTTCACTTTTTTCTTTAATTTCTTTGTCATAATGTTACGCAATGGAGTGAGGAAACCTCCCTCAGTTCAATCAAATCCCCTTCAGTATAATTCTGACCCAAGTTCATATTTAGCTTGTATAATCCAATCATCTTATCAACGGGACTCGGAGGTGATAGAACGAATCTTAAGAAATTTATCAAGCGTGCCTCTGTTGTCGGCAATATACCTCGGCTTTAAAGCAACTTAATTCCAATTCCTCAAATCCAGAATCTGACGATGACTCCTTTTCATTTTAATTGGCAAGCCATGTTGGTTTCGAGCGTCTTGTGCCTGCTTGTGATTGGGTGCAATCCTCGCTCCGCACCGAAAGACCCAGAACCACAGCAGGCGAATTCAAACCGGGAACCTATGCAGGAAGCAG
>JAPKBL010000199.1 GCA_028823415.1 Mariniblastus sp. | reverse complement strand
CTCAATTGTCTCTCGTGAAGTTCAGTTGATAAATTGATTCTGTGAGTTCTGTAGTAATGAAGTCGAGGATAATACATCCATGACGCTGATGGGAGGCCGTCGTGAGATAGTCGGCTAGACGTTGATTGACTGGTTGACTAATGGCACGAATGTTGGGAATGCCCAATTGGTTTTGGGTGTACCCGCTGGTGAAGTGAAGGTGAATTTGTGCGTTAGATTTTTCTTGAGTGGAATGCGAGAATGCCCGAGTAATGATTTTCCATTTTGTTTCAACATCGGGAAGTGAGAATCGATCTTGAATGAAAAGGTTTTTACTTTGATGGAATCCATCGTGTCCCCACTTGGTCGCTGGAATGCCAAGCGGTTGCGTGGATTTAAAACGCCTCAGCAGGACGATTTTACCACGGACTTTTCCAAGCTCCGGGATCGACGCTTCGGTATGCCAAATCGGCAAGTCCTGATTTAGATATTGTTGCAGCGTGTCAACAAACGGACGGGTGTTCTTGACCGGTTGGTGCTCTTCTTTAATGCTTAGGATTACGGTTTCATTAGCGTGGGTCTGGAGAAACGTTTTGAAAGTCTTCAAAACGTCTCCGAACTTGAGGCGTTGTGAAATGGGGCCGTGGTAAATCGCGAAGCTGTCATTCTGATGTCGGCACCGAATGTCGAAAAAACGAACCCCTGCCTCCAGTTGCTCCTGAAGCGTTAACGACTGACATCGGGCGGTTCCAAAAAACGGTTCCCGAGTTGCACCGCTATTGTGTGTGCCGGGAATATTAATCGATGCAAGCGAAGTTTGATCGGGAATTTTGGCCATCCAATCCGACTGAATCGCGAATGTCCTGCTGGAACACGCGAGGAGTAACAAGAGGATTAGGAATGATCTCATTGGGAGTTTATCAAGAGGAAAGAATGATTGTCGCTGAAAAAATTGACCGCATTAGTGTAGAGAAACGTTCATGGTCGCTGCCTAGGGAGTCTGTATTTTAGCGGGAATTGCCGGTCCGGGCTATTTTGTTTCTTTTTTGTAGTGATTCTATTTTTCCGGAGCGTCTGATTGGTTTCCGCGGTTCCTTCGTTTGGCCGAGATATTAAGGTAACTGGTCGCTAAAAGGAACCGTATTTTTAGCTCGATCGTTTCAAATCTGACTCCCACTACTGTTCAAAATTTCAAGGGTTTTGTATACCAAATGACTGAGGAAAAACAAAAATTACCGGAGACGATATGAACAGCGAAAGTAAGTGCCCCGTGATGAGCAGTGCCGCGAGCAGGCACACTGCAGCAGGAGCTTTGTCCAATGGCGATTGGTGGCCTAATCAACTTAACTTGCAATTGTTGAATCAGAATAGCGCTGAGTCTAGTCCGATGGACGCGGGATTCGATTATGCAGAAGAATTCAAGAGCTTGGACCTAGAGGGTTTGAAGCAGGATGTATTTACGCTCATGACGACTTCGCAGGCTTGGTGGCCTGCTGATTATGGTCATTATGGTCCATTTTTTATTAGAATGGCGTGGCATAGTGCTGGGACTTACCGAATTCAGGACGGCCGTGGCGGCGGTGGCTCGGGAACACTTCGATTCGCACCTCTGAATAGTTGGCCCGATAACGTCAACCTCGATAAAGCACGCCGGTTACTTTGGCCAATCAAGAAAAAGTATGGTCGCAAATTATCGTGGGCCGACCTGATGATCTTTACCGGTAATTGTGCCATCGAATCAATGGGGCTCAACCCGTTTGGGTTCGGCGGTGGTCGGGAGGATGTTTGGCAACCGGAGGGGGATGTTTACTGGGGGCCTGAAAGCGAATGGCTTGGTGATGAGCGATACAGTGGTGAACGCGACCTTGAGAACCCGCTCGGTGCGGTTCAGATGGGTTTGATTTACGTCAATCCGGAAGGCCCCAACGGGCATCCTGATCCCCTCGCGTCTGCCGTTGACATCCGTGAGACGTTTGGGCGGATGGCGATGAATGACGAGGAAACGGTCGCGCTCATTGCCGGTGGACACACGTTTGGAAAAGCACACGGTGCCGCAGATCCGGATCAGTATGTTGGCCCTGAGCCAGAAGCTGCTGGGCTTGTCGAACAAGGACTGGGCTGGAAAAACAGTTTCGGAACTGGCAATGCCGGTGACACAATCGGAAGCGGACTTGAGGGTGCGTGGACGACCGAACCTGACAAGTGGGACAATAACTATTTCGATAACTTGTTCGGTTACGAATGGGAGCAAACCAAGAGCCCTGCTGGTGCAACCCAGTGGATTCCAGTCGGCGGGGCTGCTGCTGACGCCGTTCCCGACGCACACGACGCTGCAAAAAAACACGCTCCAGTGATGTTTACAACCGATCTGGCACTGAGGATGGATCCAATTTATGGTCCGATTTCCAAACGCTTCCATGAAAATCCAGACCAGTTTGCCGATGCATTTGCGCGAGCCTGGTACAAGCTAACTCATCGCGATATGGGCCCTGTCTCGCGTTATCTCGGTTCTTTAGTTCCAGCGGAAACGCTTTTGTGGCAGGACCCTGTTCCTGCGGTCGATCATGAGTTGATTAACGATCAGGATGTTTCTGAGCTAAAGGTTAAGGTGCTTGGATCGGGGCTCTCAGTTTCGCAGCTCGTCTCGACGGCTTGGGCTTCGGCAGTCACGTTTCGCGGCACCGATAAGCGTGGGGGTGCCAATGGCGCCCGCGTGTGTCTTGCGCCTCAAAAAGATTGGGACGTGAATGAACCGGCCGAATTGTCGACCGTCTTGCAAGGTCTCGAGCAAATTCAAAGTGAATTCAATGCTGCTCAGACCGGTGGAAAAAAAGTTTCTATGGCCGATATGATTGTGCTCGGTGGATGTGCGGCAGTTGAAGAGGCAGCAAAAAAGGCGGGACAAGAGATTGCCGTTTGTTTCTCGCCTGGCCGCACCGATGCAACGCCGGAAATGACCGATGTCGAGTCCTTTGCCGTGCTTGAGCCGACTGCCGATGGATTTCGAAATTTTGCCCAACAAGGACATGATCGACCATTGGAAGAATTGCTTCTCGATCGAGCCCATCTGCTGACACTGACCGCCCCGGAAATGACCGTGTTGGTTGGTGGATTAAGGGTGTTGGGCGCGAATCATGGAAATTCCCCAATGGGAGTGTTTACCAGTCGGCCTGAGACATTGTCTAACGACTTTTTTGTGAACCTGACCGAGCTGGATACCGAATGGAAAAAGTCTTCCAAGTGTGAACACTTCTTTGAAGGTGTGGATCGAGGCACCGGTGAAGTAAAATGGACCGGCACAGCGGTTGACCTCGTCTTTGGTTCCAATTCTCAGCTTCGAGCGATTTCCGAAGTTTATGCCTGCGGAGATGCAGAGTTGAAATTTATTCACGATTTTGCCGCTGCATGGGGCAAAGTCATGAACTTGGATCGCTTCGATTTGAGTTAAGGACTGAACCAAGTTGATAGGTTTTTGCTCATCAACGATCTAATTTAGATGAACCCAAGCCCGTCGACATTCATTGGCGGGCTTTTTTTTGGAATGGCGGTTGACGTTTACGCATTGTTACCGTATCTTTACGGCTGGTTGACGTAACCTGGCGTTGGCCAGCGTTGATTGAGTCGTTCGCAGTCGTTCGCAGTCGGCGAAGAATTGAAAGAAATTGGATGAGTATAAAAAAGTTGACCAACGCAGAGCTCTCAGTGATGGAGCTTATTTGGGATGCTGAACGACTTACTGCCCGCCAGATTCTAGAGCAGCTCTACGACGATTCTAAAAAATCGCAACATGGGACCGTCCAGCGTTTGTTGCAGAGTCTGGAGGAGAAGGGTTTTGTTGAGCGTGATCGAAGCTTGGGGGTTTACCTTTTCAGCGCATTGATTAGTCGCCAAGCCTACGGCGGTTTGCAGTTAGAGTCACTAGCGCAAAGGTTGACCGGTGGTTCTATTGCGCCGCTGTTAACGCATCTTTTGGATGAGCGAAAACTCGGCAAGGTCGAAATCAAACGCCTTAGAAAGCTACTTAAAGAGGCGCAGGACAATGACTGATTTCATTCTGCAAGTGATGTTAAGTAACTTGTTAGTATCGTTGATATTGGCTGTCATTGCCTTGGTTTTACAGCGGCGATACCGTGCTGTTTCCCTCGCGAATATTATCTGGGTCATGGTGCTTGTTAAGTTGCTTACCCCCCCTCTGGTTTCCGTTCCATTGTTGGAAGTGGAGTCTCTCACAAGAAATGCCCCGACGACTTTAAGTCGCACCGCGGTAAATGAAGGATCGCTTCATGCCGACGTCGCACTTCCACATCTGGAGGATTCCAAGGACCTTGGGGCAACGCAGGAGGCTTTTCCCGTCGATCCGTTGGGCGTTACCAAGGAGGGGGTCGTCAGTCGTTTGGGAGGAGCCTTTGGGTTGGGAGTGGTCTGGATAAGCGTTAGTGCACTTTTGTTAATTATTTCGTTGCTCCGAATTGTTCGTTTTCACATTCAAGTTCATCGACAATGCCGGTCAGCGGAACCTTGGGTTCTACAGTTGGGACACTCGGTCGCTGCGACAATCGGACTGCGATGCGCACCTCGAATTGACGTACTGCCAGCCAATATTTCGCCATTTGTTTGGTGGCTGGGTGGCAAGCCCCGGATCTTCTTGTCTCAATTAGCGATCGATAATTTACAAGCATCTGAGTTGCGATTGATTTTGGCTCATGAAATGGTGCACATCAAGCGGTTGGATCACTACGTTCGCTGGTTGGAATGGTTGGCTGGCTCGACCCTGTGGTGGAACCCAATTATGTGGATAGCCCGTCAGCAGTTACGGGTAACCGAAGAAATTGCGTGCGATGCCATGGTCATCCAAATGACCGGGGTCGCAAAATATGATTATGCGAGTTCATTATTAAATATGGCAGAGATACTGACGACGTCGACGATCCGTCCGCCGACTGTCGCTAGTGAATTTAACAGCGGCGGAGTTTTGGAGAAAAGATTGAGTATGATTATTTCAAACGAAAAATTCAAAATCACCCAGTGGATGCGGATGCTCACCATCGCATTGGCTGTTTGTATTTTCCCTGTGGGCTTGGTTTATGCTCAAGACTACGGGGCTGTCCAGCGTCGGTTAGTAGAAGCAGTGAAGGCGGGCGAATTATCCCGTGAGCAAGTCGCTCCTATGATGGAGGCTTTAAAGAAGAACGCGAAGCCCGTTGTAGTCCAAGGTGAAGATGCTGCGAAACGGGATCGATATAATGCCGGTGCGAAAAGAATTGAGGAAGCAATTAAGTCGGGCAGAGTTTCCAAAGCAGATGGTGAGAAGCGACTTACTGAAATGCGGAAGCAGATGTTTCCAGTTCGCGGTAACAAAGATGCGAAATCGGATCGGGCTAACGCAGGTGACATGGAAGCGAAAAAGCGTCGCTACATGGCGGGCGCGGAAAAGATAGAAGCGGCGGTCAAAGCCGGTAAGCTTTCTAAGGAAGACGCGGAG
>JAPKBL010000198.1 GCA_028823415.1 Mariniblastus sp. | reverse complement strand
TAAGTTTTTAGGCAACGCAAAAACAACGGCTTGTTTACAACCAACCTTTACGCAACGATTGAACCGAGAATCCCAACCAGCCCGCAGCGAGAAGCGTTACAACGCACGGCATGATTGCCGCCGATGGACCCATCACTTCTATTCCGCCTGCAATTAACATCGTAAAAGTCATTTGAACCAAGACAGTGATAAAACTAATTCCAAAAAGAGGAATACAAACTTTATTTTTCAACAACAACAGGACGCTACCCACGACACCCGTCATGACGGAGATACAAAAAATTACGTAGATCCAACCAGGCGTACCACGCACCCACGCTTGTTGGGAAGGTTCGAATTCCGAAATCAGTGCTTCTTGTTGAAACATCTCTCCATAGAAAATAACGCAGCCCATTAAGTTCCAAATCAAGGCTAGACAGGCGACCACCCAAAACTTTTTTGGAAGACACGGCGTAAGATCCTCATCCATTATTTGACCCCTGAATTCTATTTATCAATGCCGCTCAATGGGTGACATGAAAAACAACCTTCCAACACAAACGACAATAGACATCGGCTATTTCTTAACACCAAACAGAAAATTAAACGTCTAGTTATCTCGTCTGCAAGAATACGAAATCCGGCTTAGCAGTTGCCAGTCTATAGGGATTGCGTCCGGGTGCAAGATTTTTTAGCCCAACGCAGTTTGCTTCCCCACACCAACTGCCTCGAAACGTCACTCAGTTTACTCGTAACCGGATTCCAACAACGGTCCCCTCGGTTTGTTCACATACGAACCCCTAGACGGTAAAGATAACAACGCGAATTCGAGATAGAATTTAGCCACCAAAGATAATGAAGATTAATTCCGTTGAACAAGCTCGAACAAAGTAGACCGAACTGTTTCGAGATCCCCAATCACCACGAGAACCTCGAACTCGAACACACCAGATGGAACAGCTCTCGAATCGCGAATCCGATAGACCACATTCCACTTGGTCACCTTTTGTGAATCAAAAGCGAACCTTCCATAGCCAGGCCCCGCGATCTGAATTCCCTCGGGCGCTGAGACGGAAAGAGCGCCCATCGCAAAATCACCTTTTTTTGTGGCTAGAATCACGGGTAACCTTTGCTCTCCGGGACCGTCACTCAATCGACTTAGAGTTCCATTGCCCGTCGAAAGGCCATAAAATTTTCGAAACTTAACGGGCATGTAACCCGTCAGAACCTCAAACTGGGCGAGTCGATGTATTTGCTGTTTAGGCGTGGTAAAGGCAACGCGATAACGGATTACATTCTTAAACCCAGGTATGCCGATTCGAACTTTCTTGCTTAACAAGTGTTCCGAGATCACGGTTGAGTTTTTAGCCAACACTCCGCCCGACCGTTGGCCAGGCTCAAGCCAGAACGCCATTTGACTGGTACTGCTCAACCAGTTCTTTCCACTCTCAAATTTTAAAAGGCGACTCGATGACGTGTCCCCTGCCCCATCCGAACGCGAACCTGCCTCGGTTGGATTAAACGTTTCTGGGAAAAATTTTGTACCGGCGTCAAAATTAGACGCGGACTGCAATTGCCGACCATGGTCAACGCTATCAATAAACTCTTGCCCGTTCCAGGTTAGCGAGTGAATTGCCCCAGCCAGACGATTAGTCGTTGTGATGACTATTTCCGAATCACCATAGGGCGAACGAATTACGGCGTCGCCGTCAATCTGCTGAGACAAAATCGGCAAGGTAGTTCCAACTACAGTAACCAGTCCAATCAGTACCGCCATCAGGCTTGATTTCATCTACCATTCCAAAACAAAAATGAGCTTCGCGGACATATTATTTGACTAGTTCCGACTGAACGGTTGTATCGGTCAACTAGGTGCATAAAGAAGTATAGCTAACATCGAGACGGGTAAAAAAAAATCCGAACGAAGATCCAATGATCGACGTCCGGAATAAATTTTCACAAGACTTTTTATCTATTTTTCCATTGCAGGACGTTGAGGTCTGTCTGGACGTTTATCTTGCGAGCGTCCACCGTACCCACCACGACTGCTGCCACCTCCGCCGCCCGCACCACCGCGACTGCTGCCACCTCCGCCGCCGGCACCACCGCGACTGCTGCCACCAGAACCACCACTGCTAAAGAGGGCCGAGATTCCCGTGCTAAATTCTTCTTTGGAGATCATGTCGTCGCTATTTTTATCCAACGTCTTAAGTCTCTCGGCCATTCGGTTGCCGGATAACTCCGCGGCGGTGACATTTCCGTCTTTGTCCGCATCAAGTCCGTTAAACATACTCATGGGATCAAAACTCTGACCACCGGCAGGACGAGATCCTCCAGAGGGTCTGCCACCACCAAAACCACCACCACTGGGTCGACCACCCGATGGCCTGCCGCCTGCGGATGGAGGGCTACTTTCTGATTCAGAATTATCTTCAACATCCCCTGACGCAGCTTCCACCTCTTCGCCCTTGTCCGATACACAATAAAGATGCTTTGAGCTTCGCATTACCAGTTTATCATTGCTAACGGCGGGAGTTCCCCAAAAGATTTCCTTGTCGGTTGTGACTTTGTTCAGTGAAACCTGTTCCAACTTGTCGCCCAATTCAAAAACGTACATCTGCCCACTACCATTGAGGTAGAACAAACGGTCGCCAACAATGATGGGAGAAGGATAATCGAGCGAACCAAATCGCCCGCCGGTTTGCTCG
Organism: Mariniblastus sp.; assembly: GCA_028823415.1. Lineage (GTDB taxonomy): Bacteria > Planctomycetota > Planctomycetia > Pirellulales > Pirellulaceae > Mariniblastus. The sequence goes on along the minus strand of JAPKBL010000198.1, from coordinate 2,778 downwards.
CCACCTTTGAGTCGAATTCTATCGATCTGCTCACCGGTCTCCGTATCGACGACCGTTAAAATTCCTCTGGCCACGACGTACAATTTTGATTCATGGCGAACAGGCGATGCAAAACTAGCGGTAGCACCGCCGGTCCAAACCGTATTTGTCTTGCTGACGTTCCCGGTGCCACCGGCGTCGACAGCGATGCTTCCTCCACCTCGGCCAGTAATTGCGAATACTCGTTTCCCATCTTGAACGATACTGGAATAAGACTGCGCGGCTCCGGTCGCATCGGCCATCCAACGCATTTTGCCATTATTGGGGTTGAGTCCCCAGAGTTCTTTCGCAACGCACATGACCAAGTCTGTGCGATCGTCATCGATTTTCACAAGGCTTGGAGTTCCCCACATCCCGTCGAGACCTTTGGCTTCCTGCCGCCAAATCTCCTTACCCGTCATTTTGTCGAGACCGACGATCGACTGACTTTCAGCCGAGGCGGTCACAATCACCATATTCTTGTATTCGATTGGACTCGAAGACGATCCCCACTTCGTCGGATCGGATTCGTTTCCAACTTCCGCCGCCCAAAGCTTTTTGCCGTCCAGATCAAACGCATGGACACCGCTTTTGCCAAAAAAAGCGTAAACATTTTTTCCATCGCAGACCGGCGTATGGGAAGCGTATCCGTGTGCGGTGACGCCAATCCCGGAATAGGGATCTTCAGGCAATGCCGCCTTAACATCTTGTTGCCATAATTTCTTACCTGTTGTCATGTCTACGCAGACCAAATGACGAATTAGATTTTCGATCTCGCCAGGATTCTCTTGCGTCAGTCCATATCCAGAATAACACGTAACGAATGCCTTATTACCTACAACAATCGGACTTGAGGCACCTGGGCCAGGCAATTCCGCTTTCCATGAAAGATTAGCCTTCGGCGACCAACTCGACGGAACTGCAATTCCCCCACTGGCCACTCCCGATCCCTTAGGACCACGAAACCGAGGCCAATCATCGGCGTCTACCGACACAGTAACTAAGACCAACGAAACTAATGCCAAAAGTGATTGTCGATACATCTTTTCTTCTCTTTGGGGAGGGTGCGTTCTAGGCTGGCAAGAATATAACACAATCACCCAAAATGCGATGCCAATATTGACTAGTAGGCGGGCCGATGACCGACGATGTTCGAATAAACATCCGGCTTTGTTTAAGGTTTCACAAAACCTAGGTAACGCAACGAGATTTGGCAGCGTGATTTCGCCGTAGAATCCTAGTCAAAGCGACGGTCATTCTTCTCCTTCGTGAGCGATAGAAATGGTTTCCCGTGCATCTTACAAACCGATATCTCGACACAGACCCCAACGATGAACAGCACAAATAGGTCAACCGCACCTTCCCCGCGCTTGATCCCGTTGGCTTGGCCTACCCTCTTATCAACTAGAGCAGCGGCAAACCTACACCGGCGTTGGCAAGAAAAATCTGAGCTAAATCTCATTGAGTCCCATCAATTCGATCAACCAACTCGGGAGGATTAATCCAGGAAGACCGTCGTTCACATTGTTATCAATTCAGCCTTCTAACTGTTGGAATCCAACACGAGACATTCCGTCGGTAATCGGCATAAGAGTCCCCGAATCTTTTGACCATATCACGTTCCTCAAATGGCCGCACCACTAAGTGCCACACCAATGCCCCGAGAAAGGAATAGACCAAAATGGGAACGGAAGCAAAAACAATCGCTATTGCAATCCCCTGCCCAATCCCGGCGATCGCCATTGGATTGCGAACATAGCGGTACGGACCGGAAACCACCAATTTATTGGTTTGATCTAACGGCAGCGGAGTACCATCGCCGTCGTGCACGATAAAATACGCGCTGGTAAGTCCGAGCAAACTTGAACAAAAAAACATCCCGCAACCAAGAATGGTACGGAGTCCGATAATGGGAGCTACCTCTGAGTTAAAAGCATCTAGTAAAACGTAAGGAATCACGACCAACGCCAGCATCCAAATACACACAATTTGCACGAATGTCTTGACAGAATTCCAGGCTAAACCCGATGACGAACTCCGAAAAAGAGAGGAATTAAAGCAGAGGAAAACGTTGTAAAGTAAGCCAATCGTCATGACGCCCGTTGACAGGAAACCACTCCATGTCAGCACGGACGCATTGAAACAATAAAGGGTTGCGTATGCAAATGCCCCAAGAATCAAATATTCAATTGTTGAAGTTCTGTAATAGGCTCTCATCACTGACAAACAGGCGATCAGAACGACATCAGGAGCAAAAAAGGCCCAGAACGATACTGCCGGAATTCCATCGAATTGAAATGCATCAAAAAAACGAGGCGAAATTGCAAGCATTACCCACCACACATTTATAAGTGCCGCTTGGAGTAGGTAGGCAGTCTCTTTCATCTAACACTTTCTAATTTTGGATCAAAAGCCAAAACAGCGGAACCCAGTCTGGTTGGACGACGATCGCTTCAACACGAAAGCACGATCGGTTGCGAGCGATTGAAACTTTGTTCTCTTCCAATCTACACCCCCACACACAACATTCTGAATCGTACTCAATCCCACCAATCAACCGACTCAAAAACGAAGACTGCCCCGCATGGCCCCAGCAACGCGCACCGCTGATCAAGTCCCCGAATCGCCGATCTGCCAAATCAAAGATAAACCCATTCAGAGTGGCTAATCAGTGATGAATGAAAGTTTAACATCGGCTTGCCTCTGCGAAAACAACAAAACGTCATTCTTAACCAAGCCAAAACCAAGCCAAAACCAAGC
>JAPKBL010000085.1 GCA_028823415.1 Mariniblastus sp. | reverse complement strand
GTGCGACCGATCGATTCAACCATGTCACAACACAATCAATTAACGATCCGAACATTTTCGATTGACTCCTCTGGTTTACCTGAATCTTGTCTCAATTGACGTTGCGCGGTCGTCCGCCAAAGCGTGCTCCGGTATATGCAACTGATGATTGTATTCCATCCAAGTCGATTTAAAAGCATATTTAAGGATCTCTTTTGTACGACCTTCGGTCAGCTCCCAGCAAGGAGCCGCCCAAAGCTTCCTAAAGGTTGTGTTGTGAAAAGGCGACCTTTGCCGCCAGTGACCTTTTAAGCGACTGGCTGGGAAAAAACAATGCGCAGTAATGGTCTTCGTAAAAAGCGAAATTAACTGAATGTGGCTTGAAGAATGATCGTCCCAAGCTCAATTCATTACCCTAACCGTCGAATTCAGCCCGTTGGATAGCAGTTCAACTGAGGCGAATTCGTCCGATCCTATTTGTGGATCGGTCTACCTTAAGCGGAGCTTATTTTTGACAGTTCAAGCCGAAGCTGTTCTATTTTGTGGCGATTGCTGAGTTTTCAGTCCGTTCGATTCAGCCGTCATTGCCGTGACCGCAGAGCTCGGAGTTTTAAAACAAGTCTGAGGTGGAAAGCGGCTTCACGACGTTCCTGAGCGAGATTTGTTGTTTTGCACCCGTTGGAGAAGAATTGTGAAATTGTTTACACCTTGCCTAATTCTCTTGGGCTTATGTTTAATCGCTTCCCAGGCTGCCGCGGCGACGCAACGTCCGAACGTAATTGTGATTTATGCCGACGATCAGGGTTCAGTAGACGCGAATTGCTATGGCGCGACCGATCTGAAGACGCCTGGGATTGATGGCCTGGCCGAGCGGGGCGTGAGGTTTACGCAATTTTACTCGCCGGCTCCTGTTTGTTCGGCAAGTCGTGCTGGAATGTTAACGGGGCGGTACCCTTGGTTAGTCGGTTTCGAAGGCAACGCCGGCAGTCCCCCACGCGAGGACATTCAAAATCTGGAGGAAATCACTGGCGAGCCGGAACTGTTCGCTCAGCAGACTACGATGGCGGAAATGTTTAAAGCGGGTGGATACGCCACCGGCCACATTGGTAAGTGGCATCTGAATGTGACCCCCGGTAGTAAGCCGTTAGATCAGGGTTTCGATTATTCCTTTGGCCACATGGGTGGCTGCGTCGACAATTTCACGCACTTTTTTTACTGGAACGGCCCCAACCGACACGACCTGTGGGAAAACAACCAACGCGTGCGGATGCCAGGAAAGTTCTTTCCAGATTTGATGGTTGAAAAAGCCACCCATTTCATTCAGAAAAAACGGGAGGAGCCGTTCTTCCTTTATTTCGCCTTCAACCTCCCACACTATCCGTACCAGGGTGACGATCATTGGATTGAGTACTACAAAGATTTGCCCTACCCTCGCAATCTGTACGCAGCGTTCTTATCCACGCTTGATGCGCGATTGGAAAAGTTATTGGCGGTTCTTGATGACGAAGGGATTCGTGAGAACACCATCATTGTTTACCAGTCAGACAACGGCCATTCCACCGAGTCTCGGGCCCATGGTGGAGGAGGCAGTGCCGGACCGTACCGCGGTCAGAAGTTCAGTCTCTTCGAAGGCGGCATTCGTCTTCCGGCTGTCATCTCTTGGCCAGGGCACCTTCCCGAAGGCGTCGTTAGAGACCAGATAGCACATGGATGCGACTGGCTCCCTACGCTGGCTGAACTTTGTCAAGTCAAGCCACCCAACGTTCCACTCAATGGCAAAAGTCTTTTGCCAGTCATCGAATCGCCCGACGCCCAATCGCCACATGAGGCACTGCACTGGCAAATGGGAAAAAACCAATGGGCGGTACGAAACGGTCCGTGGAAATTGACCAATGAAAAGGGTCTATTTTTGGCAAACATCAAGAACGATCCTGGAGAAAAAACTGACTTAGCCAAAGAGCATCCGGAGATCGTGATTAAACTTAAAAATCTGCGACAAGATTTAAAGTAATATTCGCTAGTTGCGCCGTAGCGACGAAATAAATTCGTTTTACAACCATCCAATATTTCGACAACAGACGATACAGCAAGATACATGTTGCCACAAATGTCCCATCTGTAATCTTAATAGCAGGACATTTTCTGGTATCTTGAAATCTCATCCATCCAAGCCAGAAGTAACCTCAGACCGAGAATCGAATTCCCATGCGAAATCATGGGATTGCGGACCAGTTAGCTGATGAACAGAATGGCTCTTTAAGCTAGGTCGATGCGGCTTGCTTGGCAAATCCATCGACGAGGGTTTTGAGTTCCTAGGTCATTGCTGCTTTGTTGCAACCAGCTAGGTTGGAGGGGAATAGTCTAGTTGGATTGCCGAACCATTAGGAACTACGTTTGCGGCTTTAATAATAAATTTATCCTTAGCTTTCTCAGTTACAGTTACAGTTGCGCTTGGCGATCCTTTATTGGACTGTTTTTAATACGAAGTAATTGTATCGTTGATTTACTACATCGTCGGAGATGACACATGGCATGGGATAGTTTTTTAACGGGTAGAGACGGGCCTCCCTTCGGCGTGAGTCGCCGTAAATGGAACAATATCCAAACGGGAGTCGTATTGGGTACTGCGGCCTTGGGGGTCGGGGTAGCCCTTTTGTTGTACCTCCTTCTGGTTCCTCAGAAATCGGAGTTGCTGGAAGAGACCCCCGTGCTTTCACTGGCAGAGGCGGCCACTTACAAGGGACCGACGGCCGGGCCATTCCAACTGGCGGGTAAACTCCACACGGATCAACCCGTTTCGATGCCGGATAACGGCGAGGCCGTGATTGCCGGTCGACTACATATCCTTGCCAAAGGAACGGGATCTAAAAATAAGCGCGAGCCGGTCGTTCTTTTGGACTGGCTTGAATCTGCTGAACAAGTTGTTTTGACCGACGGTAAGACGAATTTAACTGTAGGCGTGCCTGTGGCTGATCTGACCATGAAGATTGATCGTGTGACACGCGTGAAATTAGACTACGAAGGGGAGAGCATCAGGACCCAGGTGCCCGTTCGCGCAAATGTTGGCAAGCTATCCTATTCGTTGGTGGAATTCGGTTTGAATAAGCCCATCACCACGATGGAACGTGCGGTCATTGCTAACGACAGTCAGGTCGTGTTTCTTGCTGGAATTGAGGAGGGAGGTCGGATTGTATCTCCACCCTCAGGCCAACTATCTCTGAACTTCGGGGGAGCGGATGAATTAAAAAAGCAGGCGAGTCGGTACGAAAGTGTGATTTTGATGCTTGGAATCACTCTCGTAATTACCGGCTTAATTGTGGGAACCTGGTTCCGTAATATTGCACGATCCTTGCGTTTCGGTAAACGGTAGCCTGGGCGTTGCTGCCGAATTCAGGTTAATATTTTGGCTTAATCAAAAGGAACCGATGCGTTTTTGATATTCGGTTGCGTGGGGATTCGTGACGTGTGATTAAATATTTATCTATTTTTTGATTCAGAGGAAGCCGGGTCTGAGCACTCAAAGGTACTTTGGGTCACACACGACGTTACAGCTGGAAGCTCCACTGGTGGACGGCGAATAGGCTGTGTAGGTAGTGTAAGCTGCGGTTAAAAAAACTGTTTTTCGCAAAAGCTTTTCCCCAGATGGTTGCCTCACCGAACATTCGGCGTCGCTAAGCGTCACTCTTCGCGGTTAGCGTTGACTTCCTTGTTCGAATTACGGTCAAAGCTCCAATTCACAATTTTTTTGCAATCATTGTCGCTACAGTTCCCTAAGACGTTTTTTGTTACCCACATTCTCCTGTTGACCAATGCGAACCTAAATGTAACGAGAAATTAAATTTGTTGATGAATATTCGACTTGAATTTTTTAAGGGATTTTTGGTTCTCTATTTTATAAAATTGGTGAACGGTTTTGGTTGGACCAGACGCGACAAAGAGGGGTGGGATATCTTTGTTTCATCCGTTGTGATAGATTGAATGCTCTTGTCCATCACCCAAATTCACTAGGATTTCACTTGTCATCTGCTTCTATATCTGATGAGAATTGGGTTCGGGATGTTCGCGAGGTCTTGAAAACGTCCGAACAGGATGTTCATCAGGTTAAACCCTGGATCTATTGGCGTGACATGTTGATCGGCGGAACTATCGCCTATACCGCCGCTGGTATTTATCTAGCTGCGCCGGCATTTTCGCTGCTTCAGATCAGCGCGTTTACCGTTGCAATATTTTGGTTGTATCGGGTGGGCTCTTTGGTTCACGAAGTTGCGCACCTAGGCGGACACGAACTGACTTCGTTCAAAGTTGCTTGGAATATCTTGATTGGAATTCCAACGTTAACACCTTCGACTTTTTTCACAGGCCACCATCGTGATCACCACACGCAGCGTGTGTACGGGACTCCTCAAGATCCGGAATACGTGATCAATATTTGTCCGAAGGGTAGCTTTTTGAATTTAGTGTTTTATTTCGGCGTGGTCGCGATGTTTCCATTGGCGGTGTTTCTGCGGTTCGCTTTGGCTCCATTGACTTTTATCAGCCCTTCTATTCGTGACTTTGCGCTGCGACGATTGTCAGCGTTTACGTTTAATTGGAGATACGAGCGTCCGATCGAACGAATCGCGAGAAAAAGATTTGCTGCATTGGAGTTAGTCTGTTGTCTGCGCGCATTCGCAATCCCCGGGGCGGTTCTGTTGGGAGCGACATCGCCTTGGCGAATTTTGTTGCTCTATTTACTTGGGGCAAGCGTCGTGATTATGAATCAGCTTCGCCAATTAGCGGATCACCATTTCGAAGGTAACGGCGACAAACTTAGTATGTCCGATCATATCAAGGACTCCTGCAACTACGTGGGCAAAGACCCTTTGACTTGGATGTTTTTCCCATTCGCGATCCAGTACCACGCCCTGCACCATATGTTCCCATCTATGCCCTATCATAATTTGGCCGTCGCACACCAATTTCTAATCAAGGAACTCCCTGTTGATTCTCCCTATCGAGAGTTGACTCAACCGGGTTGGTGGTCCGTAGCCCGCAAGATGGTTGCGAAAAAAGTCGATTGAATCGTTTTCTCTATTCTTCGCTTTTCTTAACCCGCAATTAATCCAACGTCGAACATCAATGGGTGGCAGACATTTTCTGCTGTAAGGTGGTCACGGCGAGTCTCGGATGTGGAGTCCGAACTGCGAGAGTCTCGGCCTATATTTGTCCGAGAATCATCACTCAATCGAAACGGGCGTCCGTATCTGATTGCAGGAAATAATCGGTTTGACCTCATGCTGGACTGAATGTTTTAATTAGTTGGTCTTGTAATGGGGCGGGTCTAAACCATTGGTTTGAGTTGCTATCTGCCTGCCTGTCAAAACCAGAACCAGGCATAGATGCTATTTTGGAAGCAGAAGCAAAGGCATATTTTAGCGATTTGAAAAACGTCTAGTTCCGGAAAGCTTTCGGATACCAATTTTTAGACAGGCACATAGGGTCGGGTTACTTTTTAAGCGCGCCTGTACGACAAGAGGCCTGGGCAGAAATGCGAGACTTGAATGTTGCCGTCCCGTGCGCGGGCAGGAATCAGATTCGCACTTCCGACTCAAATTAACCAGAGACGGAAGCAGGACTGGTCTGCATGATTACCATTTCGTGGTATCTTCCGCCAAGGGCCATGAGAGATTGATGTGTACCGATTTCCGTAATCCTTCCATGTTCCAAAACCACGATTCGATCGGCATTGGTTATGGTACTAAGTCGATGGGCAATGATGAAGCAAGTCTTGTTTTTCATCAGCGCGTCCATGCTGGATTGAATCAGCCTTTCGCTGTGAGTGTCTAAGTTACTGGTGGCCTCATCGAGGATCAGGATTTTTGGGTTGGCTAACACGGCACGAGCGATCGCCAATCGTTGGCGCTGACCGCCGCTGAGTTTAACGCCCCTCTCTCCAATGACGGTGTCGTACCCGTGCGTCAGCTTTTCGATGAATTCTGTACAATTTGCGATCTTTGCGGCAGTTCGGATTTCGATATCGGTTGCCTGACGATTGGCGTAGCCAATGTTTTCAGCAATTGTTCCGTCAAAAAGAAATACATCCTGTTCAACAATTCCTGTCAGTCGTCGATAACTTTCAACGTCGATTCCAACCAAATTAGCTCCATCGAGAAACACAGTTCCGCTGGTGGGGTCATAGAACCGAGCGACAAGATTGCAGATGGTTGTTTTTCCAGCGCCACTGGGCCCTACCAATGCAATAGTCTCGCCTGGTTCGACTTTAAAGTTCACATTCTGCAGTGCGAAATCATCCGTTCCGGGATAACAAAAACTGACGTCATTAAACTCGATCGAACCAACGAGGTCCGCATGCTTGATCACATTCGTATCAACATCGCTTTCCATTTCTAAAGGTTCTTCCAGCAAGTCCAAAACCCGATCAAGACCCGAGAGACTGTTTTGGAATGCTGCGGCGCTCTGCGCGAGCGTCGCCAGTGGAGCAAGCAGCATCAACATGTAAACAAGAAACATCATCAAGTCGCCCATCGTTAGCTGGTCTTGGAGAACTCGCCATCCCCCGTAGACGAGCAATCCTGCTGTTGCCAACGGAATGACCGTTTCCCAAACGACTTCAATCATGCGTGACCACCACCAAGCGTAGAGTTCCTGCCGGCCCATGACGTGGTTGCCTCGCATGATGCGATTGGTTTCAGCACGTTGACGACCAAATGCCCGAACAACCCGGATTCCGCCGAAGGACTCGGTTGTCAGTGAGTCGACTTTTTCGCGTTGAGCACGAACTCGCCGAAATTGGGGTCGAATCCGATTGATCCAAGTCCGATGGGTGAAGTAGACCAGTGGGACAATTCCGATGGCTCCGATCAATAAACGCCAATCGACCCAGGCGAGAATAAGAAAGCTGCCAACAAGTTGAATGACTGCCCGCCATGGGTTGTATAACATACCAAAAACAAGATCGCCAACACTACCGGCATCTTGACGTAATATGCTGGCCGCTCCGCCAGACTTCAATTCCTGAATTCGATGCAAAGGGAGTCGTGAGGCATGCTCAAATACACGCTTGCGGATTGACATTTGTAGAAGCTTGGTCACGCGCGTTGCGTGCCACCGACCCCAAATATGCAAAAACAATTTCGCAAGCGAGATGACCAGTATGACACCAACGATCCGCAATAAAAATGGCCATGGTTCCCGCGGAATCCACTCGGGAAAGGCTTCCGGTAGTGGCTGACCCGTCAAGACATAATCGACAACCAACTTGACTGCGGCTGGTGGAATCAAAGCCAAAATCGTGGCCATGGTCAGCGTCGTCATCGAAAATGCGATGGAGCCTCGGTGTCCACCAAGGAGGCCTAGGAATTCACGTACTAGCGTCCAACTGGATCGGTCACGCTCCGTTTTCGAATGTTGGCGTTTGTCAGCTGAACTTTGATTTTTTTCTAAAGCATTATTTCGATTCAGGAATTCCTGTTTGTATTTTTCAAACTGCTGACGACTAGACGGAGGATGTTTGCTCATAGATGATTTTTTTGTTGCCGCAGTAGTGGCCCAATGGTTCCGTCACATTTGTGCGCCGGTTAAGTAATCATAGGCATCTCAAGACCAATCGGCAATCGACTAATTTCTTGCGTGATATCCAACAAAGTTGGACAATTCTTGAACGCTAATTTTAGCCGTCGGAAATGTGTTGCGGCTTTGTATTTTAGGAATGCTGGTATTTTTGAAATAATCCACCAGGACGTTTCTAAAATGCTTCTGCAGGATGCGGGCGATTCAGAGGTCTCGCAAGATTGTTCGGTTTGGGAGTGTTTTAGACCTTGATTTGAGGTATTCAAAATGGCGATACGAGCGCTTGCAAAAACTGGATGCGAGCATTTGAAAAATCACTGAACAGTTAAAGTCCAAAACTCATTTTTGAGCTCAGGAGAGTCTAAATTGATCGAATAACTCGAGCGATACCCAAAGGCATGGGGCGATGTCGTTCAATATCAGGAAATCAGAGAAGCTGGTGGTGGCACGTGTTACCTTTCTTGTCAGGAATAAAAAGGGCTAACCCTCAGGCATACTTAACAATTGGCTCGGCGGGGATTCTTTGGCTATCTTCCAAGCAAACGCGAAAGCCGGGACTTCACATCGCTCCATTCGATATCCAGCACACTGAAATAAACCGAATCACGAGCGTGATTGCCTTGGACAATCATGTGTTTGCGCAAGACACCTTCACGTATCGCACCTATTCGCTCGAGCGCTTTCAGTGAACGTGCGTTGCGAGAATCTGCCTTGAATTCGACCCGAACGCATTCCAATTGTTCGAAGGCGTGGCCAAGCAACAGCAATTTCACTTCGGTATTTATGCCTGTGCGATGCCATCGACTTTCCAGCCAAGTCCATCCAATCTCCAGCCCACGGTGTTCAGGACGGATATTAAGAAATCGGCTACTACCTACCACCGTTTTGTTAGCCTTTTCGATGATCGCAAAGGCTTGCTGATCGGTGCTTAGAGATGCTTTCTCGATCCAACGTTTGGTGTCAGCGATATCGACGAAGCTACCCCTAGGCAGGTGAACCCAATCAGTCTCGGTTCGCCCACAGTTGTAGATTCCCTCCGCATGTTTCTGAGTGAGCGGTTCAAGTCGCACCCGCTTTCCATCGAGGACTATCGGTGAGATTTCGAGGTTCATGATGCTCTCGTTATGACAGGAGAGGAGTAGTGCCAGAGGTCATTCTGGTTATTAGGTCTTGTTGGGCAGTTTGCAGTCCGACACGGCGTAACGTGGAGTTCCTTCGAGTTTAATAGAGCGACGGACTCGCGCAAACAGGCCGCTGGGTGAATCGCACGCTCTTCTGTGGCGGTTCGGTGACAGAGCGTCGTTGAGCGTGTGCCTGGCCATGAGCGTCGGGGCGCTGCATCACGGTTGTGCTGAGAGATCATCCGCTGCCCGAAACTCTCTATCACAATTTGGGAAACGAGTCCTTTAAAAACTGTGCCGCTCCCTCGATCGCTATCTCACCCGGCCGATATATTCTACTGAACATTTGACCGCAATGAATCATATTCGGTATGACCTGGAGATGGACTGCGTGCCCCTGTTGCCGCAAAATTCGGTAAAACTCGACGTTGTCATCTAGTAACACTTCACAATCGCCGGCTTGAAATAGAGTACGTGGATATTGTTGGTACGCTATCCTCGCGGGGTGCAGTTCATCACCTAGTTCTTGAGGCTCTTCCGGTAGGTAATAGTTTTGAATGTTACGCAATCGCTCGGCAACTACAATGTCACGTTCTGAATTGTAGGTGCATGACGAACGATCAAAATCCAGATCCATTGGGCCAGACATATTCAGAGCGACCGAGGGAATCGGTATTCCTCGATTCTGGCAGCGGCAAATCAATTGTGTGACAAGGAGTCCCCCTGCGGAAATTCCCGCAAAGCCAATAGCCTCGGGAGAACGTTTCTGATCCTCCATCAACCAATGATAGGCACATTCTGCATCATCCAAAGGCGCTGGGAAACGGTGTTGGGGGCAGAGTCGATAATCAATCCCTAGCATCGAGATCCCCGACAGAAGTACGAGGCTGGAAATCAATTGCATATGGTCCGCTGTGGATCCCATCGTGTAACCGCCACCATGGAAAAACAACACTACTCGCTGGCTTCGACCAGACGGTGGATCAATCCATGTATAGCGAGTATCGGGAACAGTTTGGACGGAAACTTTCTTCACACCTTCGCCCTGATAGTCGACGTAGAGTTTCGTGAACGATTTTGCGACATCCTCGAGCTTGGTGGAGGAAAGGTCCAAGTGTTCTTGAAACAACTTTTTGAGACCGGCCGCGGATACGTTCATCCCTCACTCCGATTGATAGGACCTTGTGACCGAGAACAACTAACTTGCCGCCCGACACAGACTCCTATTCTAGTGTCGCATCGGTACCCTGGCCATTGAGTGTTTTCAAATTATCGAGTGCACGTCAATTAGATGCTAACGCCATAATCCAGCAACATTCCAATGGGGAGTTTTCTTTCTGTGCGGCAGAGCAAATTCTATCGTTTCCAATTGGCTCGTAAACGCAATCAACTTGACTCGGGTTGAAGGAAGCTCTTGCCAAATGGCTGACTATAACGTTCGCAGTTTGCGTATTGAAAAAATACTCGTCAAGGTCCAACCACCTTTCCATAGCTCCAACACATTAAACAACAGTCGTGTACGAATTTCTTTCGCTTTCGAAATATTCGTCTGTTTTTCCGACCAGTGATTCCAACCGGTTTCGCGTGACATGGATGGTTGTTCAATTGCCCGATCGCGTTACATTTTCTGGAAAGCCATCATTGGTTATCGGCATTGCCTACGGTGTGGTCACCGTCTGAGTTATCAATTCTCTTGTTCGTCTAACTCTTCTAACCAAATGACATTGCCCTCGATTTTAACTACTTTGGCAAAGTCAATCTTGTCGGCATATGCTTGAGGTTCAGCGACTGGGGAGTAATTAAAAGTTGCTTTACCGTTTATCGAAAATGAACTCGAAGACGTTTGCCCTTGATCTAAATTTGCTTTGAGCATTTCCTTCCAGGCTTCTTGGACTTCTTTCGAGACAGGTTTTTCAATTCTGATTTGGACACCATTGGCAGGTGGATCCATATCAAGTGAACAACCTGTAAACGCTACTAAACTCGTCGCAATTAAAACGGTGGCGGCCAATAGTGAACTTCTGTGCGAATTTCTCATGCTTTGCTCCTAATCGATATTAAAATTGTCTTTTGTAATCACCTATTCGGTTTTTTTAGGAAAGTATTGGAAGAAAAAACCGCTGTTGGCGAAAGAAACCTTTAATTAATTGTTTTTAAAAAAGTAGAATATCGCCTTTTATATGATCAGAGGATTGAAATTGGCCGAATCTCAGGATGGCCGCACCCTTGGATTAGAACGCAAAAACTAACCGATTAAACCGGCTGACAACCCAAGTCAGTTAATGGGCCATCAAGAAAGAGTCTTCAGGTGCGTGTTGGTCTGATTTTGCCATCTTCCTTCTTGCACAATGCACCCGTCCAGGACGGCTAAATTTTCTTCTATCAATCGTTTCGGAATAAGCTCGGCAGAGTTTCTATCCATTTTAGTAGTAAGGTTTTCATAGTATGTGGAGAAATTGGGTGTGGAAGTGTTTGTCAAGTATGGATGCCGCGACCAAGCTTTGTGTTGTATAAAGGTGGGATAGTATGAGGAACAGTAATATGAGTAGGTGGCAACAGGTCGAAATCCGTTGTTACCTTTGTTATTGATTGGGGTCGGGATGCATCGTCGCCTTTTTTCCTCGTGGTCACCGTGCCCCTAAGAATTGAAATTGCGATCAGCAATGGCGTCTGCGTTTTTGAATTCCTGAAGGGTTAAAGGCTGGATGCCATCGTTGAGCAAATGTTTGCTTCAAAAAAGCAATTAACCACCAACGCTTCGACGGAAATAAAGCATAAGGGCAAAACGTCAAGGTTCATCGCGGGGTTGCTTAAAGGAACGCTGGCCGAAGGTGGGAATGAAAAATCATGAAAACTGCCCAAATTAGGTGTTTGAACAATATCTCTAGCCCAACTAAACGTGTACTGTTTTTGGGCTGCGGACAATCACACATAAATTTAATTAGCACACTAGTCAGACATAATTGCAGCGTTTACCAAACAGAAGATTTGATTGATGGCGATGGAAATTATGATCTCGTGGTTAGCTTTGGGTATCGGCATATCTTAAAAAAGAGAGTTATTGATAATTTAGGCTGCCCAATATTTAATCTCCACATTTCTTACTTGCCATTTAACCGCGGTGCACACCCCAATTTTTGGTCATTTTATGAAAACACTCCGTCTGGAGTGACAATTCACTTAATTGACGAGGGAGTCGATACCGGACCTATTGTCTATCAACGGTATGTAAACTTTGAGAACGACGAAAAAACGTTTTTCGAAACATACGAGCGATTAGTCGCCGAAATTGAGTCACTTTTTGAAGATGAAGCGGAAAACATTCTTTTTGATAAATGGGAGTCTAAGCCTCAGCGGGGCAAGGGGTCGGTACATTTTGTGCGAGATTTGCCAATACAATTCGCTGGTTGGAATTCGATAATTGATGATGAGTTAAGAAGACTAAACAACCTTGGGCTTAGCCAGAATGACAAATAATTTTGAAATCAATGGAAGACAGATCTATTCCAACGAACCTCCCTACATCATAGCGGAGGTTTCAGCTAACCATAATGGATCACTGCAAAGAGCACTGAAGACAATTAAGGCGGCGAAAGAGTCTGGCGTAGATGCGGTTAAAATCCAAACCTATACGCCAGATACTATGACGATTGACGTTTCAATGGATGATTTTGTTATTCATGAAGGGTTATGGAAAGGTCGAACTTTATATGGTCTTTATGGTGAAGCGTATACACCGTTTGAATGGCACAAAGAACTCTTTGAATACGCAAAGGCTATCGGTGTTACTCTGTTTTCCTCTCCCTTTGACGAGAGTGCGGTTGACCTATTGCAGTCGCTAAATGCTCCAGCTTATAAAATTGCTTCATTTGAATTGGTTGATCTGCCGCTCATTGCCTATGTCGCAAAAACCAAAAAGCCAATGCTTATGTCGACTGGAATGGCTTCGATGGACGAGATTAGAGAGGCAGTAGAAACGGCAAAAGCGAACGGATGTGAGAGTCTCGCAATATTTCACTGTATCAGCAGCTACCCAGCTCCCTTAGATCAAGCAAATGTTCACGCCATCACCAAGCTGAGGGATGAGTTTGGAGTTCAGGTTGGCTTGTCTGATCATACGTTAGGAAATATTGCGAGCATTGTTGCTACCTCATTAGGGGCAACTGTGATTGAAAAGCACTTCACGTTGTCGCGATCTGGCGGCGGTGTCGATAGCGCCTTTTCTCTCGAGCCGACTGAAATGAAAACGTTAGTACAAGCTACGCGTGATGCCCATGCTGCGCTTGGTTTGGGTAACAAAGTCCGGTCTGATGTTGAGGTGCAAAACAAAATATTTCGGCGGTCTCTTTACTTTGTCTGTGATATTGAGCAAGGCGAGATTATTACGAGCGAGCATGTGCGAAGAATAAGGCCTGGGTTTGGTCTGGCTGCTAAGCATTATTCAGATGTAATCGGTAGCACCTGCTTGCAATATGCAAGAAGAGGTGATCGCGTCACTTTTAAACATTTTAAAAAAGACTAATCGGAGTTTGCGATATATGCGTGCGGTAGCAGTACTGTCCCATCTAATGAGTAAAGAGGGTGTGCTCGGCGTCGAGTCGGTTGCACGAGTCGTTAAGGCCGTGGAAATCTTTAAAGACCATCAAGGTGACTTGCTTCTAACAAGTGGCTGGGACTATAGAGACGATTCGAACCTTGAAATTGGTCGAGTTGTCTCCAACTATTTAATAAAAAACTTTGATCTCGACCCTCGTCACATCTTGGTAGATACGAATTCAAGGGATACTGTGGGTGACGCTTATTTTCTTAGGCGACAACTTTGTAAGCTAAAAGTTGATCAGCTTTTTGTCGTTACCTCCGATTACCATGTTGCTAGAACAGAAATAATCTTTAATGCGTTTTTTGAACCAGCTATTAGCGTTGAAGTCGTTGGCGCCAAAACTAAATCGGTTGATCAAGACGAAGTTAGGACGCGAGAGGAATCTTCGTTGCAAGCATTTCTGTCGACATTCGAAGATGTTGATTTAAATTGTGAAGACGATGTGATGCGTGCTTTGAATACAAAACATCCATTTTATAATGGGTCGATCTACCCAATGCTTAAATGTACCTAGCTGGGAATAGATCTTCGTGGCTGACCGAAGAAATTGTCTAAACGACAATAGGGCATCTTACGCCTAATTCCCTTGCGAAGCAGAAGTGAGGTTAGACTCGCCTCGTAGATCCGGATCAATTAAATGGCAAATTAAGTCACCGAGAAATTTGAGTCATTCGATACAACCATTGGCGAATAACATATTCTTACCCTGACCAAATCAGGCCTCGATATCTACTAAATCTGAATCGAAGAAACCAAACGCTCCGGTGCTGTTCAGGAAGTCCTTGTTGAGAGGCACCTGCGTAGAATCATCGCTCGACGGGGGCGTTATTGATCGTTGTTCTTCATCCAAATTGAAAGGAGTGTATCCTTCGATGAACGCGTCTCGAACGGCCAGACTCAGTTTCGTCCTATCGCTCGTGGCAAGCACCGCTTTGGAGTGAGAATTCATGATTGTCATTCTGCCGAAAACTGAACCAGGATCGGTACCCAGATCAGGTGTCAACGCGACAGCTGAATACAGCCCTGATCCGAATCCCATAAAACCGCTAGACGAGCTTGGTGTAATTAAATTCACAGGACTAAAGCCCGACTGGTTCTCTCTGGCGATTGCGATATCAACCAAGTTGACTTTACTATCTCGGTTAAAGTCAAAGTAGTTTTTAATATCGGTTGATCCAAAACCTGTCTGATTTTGCCTCACGCCAGCGACATCAGCGAGGTTCACGAATGCATTCGAAGGATCGTTACCTGTTTCCCCGATGATATTGCCAAAATAAAACACTGAGGGGTCGGCCAAGCCTGTGGTTGAATTGGAAAGGAAAGAGACCTCTAGCCAGACATTTTTGATTGCTTCGTCTGCCCAAGTCAAGAAAATCAGATCGGTCCCGCTTGAATCCACATTGGATTGATACGTGACACCAGTCGGCGCAGCGGCGGCGGTCCAAGTTGACACGTCATCCGAATTGCCCGTATGGAATTCAAAAAATTGATCGACGTTACTCAAATTCGGAACGGTGGGAATTTCATTGACTTCAAGAACCATTCCATTGATTCCTTTGGAATAGCTGTGATAGTTTTCGAAAGTCGCAGTCTCGCCCGGCAGCAAAGGAGTTTTTCCGGAGGTGCTGTCTAGATCGCTCGCTGTATCAAAGCTTGATCCATCGTAAAAAATTCCAGCACTGGCTATGGATGGAACTTGATAGCGATAGTCAACCACGACCGGTAAATGATCACTTGCATTAGCAAGCGCCCAGAGGACGGAATTTGATGCTCCACTCCCTGTCGTGATTGCCTGATCGAAAGTGTGTGATCCATTATTACCAAATGCGCGATATGAACCAGGAATGAATTCAAGACCACCGGCAGCCATTACATCGTCGTTTGCCAATTGAAAATCGAATCGATCGTCCATGGGGCCGGCTGGATTTTGAGTGTGAATCGACTTGAACGAATTACTGTTATGCCAATTTCCTGGGGAGTTCAACGGATCCACAACCTGGCCCGATCCGGAGCCGGTCAAGATTTGGTAAGAAGATTCGGAACTCCTGTCGATATTGAGATCGCCGATCACGAAAAAATTCTCGTTGCTGCCAAGCGATTCCAATTCTGCGCGAATCCCGTTGGCTTCCGTCTGCCGCTTCGATGCATCAGACGCGTTTAGGTGGACATTGAAAACCTGGAAATCAGCAGAGTCGGTGGAGACACCCACCGGACGAAACAGGCCGCGATAGGGATCGCGAGTGAAGTCGCCGCTAACGTTTTCGGTCTCCAGTAACGTCAGGGATTCGGTGTTATAGATGAAACCAAAATAATCGCCGCTTGAATTGATGCCCAACGAGCGAGCATAGTTCTGCGAGTAAAGTGAGTCCATGGCCGACTCTAAGAGCGAGAAGGACGACGGATCTGTTTCTTGAATGACTAACAAATCAATTTCGCGCGTAACGCCAGATCTTGTTTCAAGTCCGATCGCAGAGAAGACCGTTGAGAAAAGCTCTTGGTCGGCAGAATCTTGTGGTGAATTGGCTGTGTTGTAGCTTACGATACGCAAGTTTTGCGTTTGAACTCCGCCGACGTCTCCGCCTCCGGCTCCACCACCTGAGCCCGTGCTAACAACGATTTCGTCGAACGCAAATTCGTCACGGCTTCCTCCGCCCGAATCATCCGCCAGCGACCATTGGAAAAAAAGTGGTGAGCCATTCGCCACGGCTAAATCGAATGTTGCCTCCAGCGTGATGAGCGACCAACCAACACTGTCAGACGCCACCGGCGAAACGTAATCTAATTCAGACAGCGAAATGTAGTTTGAATCGTCGGTGGAGTAACTTAACTCGACGGAATTACCGCGTTGTTCGTTGTTGTTAACCCACAAATCGAAACTGATCGTCCACTGATCGACCGACGAACCGGTCGTGTTGATCAGTTGCAGGCCAATTGCGCCCGGCGTCATGTCGCTGCCGGTGGGTTGGACTCCCAAGGTCTTATTGCTGCCAACGTCGAATGCGTAAATACCTCCAGACGAAATTCCGCCGTTGGATTCCCCTCGAGCGAAATCGTTCGACGTGTGGTTACCACCAAACGTACCATCGCCATCGCTTAATCCGGTCGTTCTCCAATAGTCAGAGTCCAGTTGTCCGGACGAGGGCGAGGTTGCAAAGCCAGAGCCATCAAATGCGTCAAAGGTTTCAGAAAAAAGAGTCGCTAACAAACGACGTTGTTCAAGATTTTGGTAATTAAAGCCTCGGTGCCTACGACGAATACTATTCAATTCGTTTCCAATCGGATCAAGTTGTTTACGCGTGGTGAATATAAATGGTGGGAATGAGGAAGGAATCTACCAGTATAACCGCCAGCGTTCAGATCGTAACCGTAAAACTTTGATGGTGCATATTGAAAAGGTGGCATCAACATGGTTGATCCAGCAGAGGAGAATCGATTGGGATTCTGGGCCTGGACATCAATCGGTTCGAAATGGCGCGGCTGATTAAATTCCGCTCCGGAGTTTAATAAAAAAGTACGGGCGGATCACTGAATTGTTTCCACTTTGTGGATGCGAGAATTTGCCAAGAAGGGATCGGCGGACTCAGTGCGGTGTTCGGCCTTAACGAACAATGGAATCGTGGGTACCGGTCTGAACGCGTGCGTCAATTTGGTGATGACATATTTCAAGTCAGCCAAAATACCCATGGGCGTTACCTCGTATTGAACAAGGTACTGAAGCAACTCAGTTTTTGGAGAACGCGTCTGCTGCGAGAAGATTCGGAGATGAAGTTACCACGCCTTTTTGTTTTCTTGATCGACCATTAGAAGGGTGGCATCTATTTTACAAAGTCGGAGTTGTGATGGTTGTCACTGTGATCGAGTGATGCACAGGCAAAAAAAAAGACAGGCCCGATTGAATCGTTCCTGTCTTTGAGTTGACGCATTGTAGGTCCCGATTAGCGCGAGCTCTTCTTTTCTTTTTGCGCTTTTCGTTTTTCCTTGGGGCTTAGTTTCGCCTTCTTCTGCGACTCTTTTTTGCCCTTGTCTCTACTTCCGCCCTTGTCACCCATTCTATTTCTCCAAAATCAAAATTGAAATTTGAACGAACAGTAACAGGAGCACTATGCTAACTGAACGTTTTCGGCACATGGCCCTTTTTGTCCGCTCGCTTCGGTGAATGTAACGCGCTGTCCTTCGCGGAGATCGTCGTAATTCACGCCTTCAAGACTGTTGGAATGAAAGAACAAGTCTTTGTTGGTCCCAACGTCAATGAATCCAAAACCTTTGTCAGTAAGTCGTTTAATTGTGCCTTCAGCCATTCTCAAATCCTAAAAAGTGATGTGCAGCGTTCGTCTGAATTGAATTTATCCACCACGAATTGTTGCGCCCTAATTGCGAAGATCTTACCAGTAAAACAAAAACTTTGATGCAGGTATTGGCGATTTCCGGCACATTATTAAAGGTTTTAGCTAGTTTAACTTGCTAATCGCCGTTAAATCGGGGTGAAATTGGGTCCTTCGGCAAGTAAAAGTCGCATCGAAGCCTTTTGTTTCGCCCCGCCGGCTTCCACAAGATTCAAGTAAGTTGCACTAAAAACCGCCCTATTGGCCACACTCACGCCGAAAACCGCTTGTGCAATTCATCAATTCTTGATTTTCAAATCGTCGCAATCGCTACAGTTTGGCGGTGGCCGGAATCCTCCGGTCGATGATTTGGTTGGTCAGTCGCAGAAAGGTTTTCGGTTGCCGAACAACATCCAATTGCAGTCGTTGCCCAATTCCAGCGGGATAACACGCATTCGATAGGTCCAGTGTTTCAAAAAGTTGTCATCGTTGATGCCAGCAGAAGATGCGATTGGAACTGAGGGAAGCTTGTGTTTTTCTTAGGTTACGTGCTGGCGTTGCAAAAGGAGGTATCGCTTTTAAGTTAACAAGCTTTTCCCCATCTTGTAGAGTTGTGCTTACAAGACACTTGGGATTGAGACGTGGGCTGAACAAATCAGGCAAATCGACACGACAACGACGAGACGAATTTTTTCGTCACATGCTTTAGATTTATTGGGCCGAAAGTGAGCCGTTTGCCGAGCCAGGCGGAGCACCCTTGGTTTTGTTTCCTTGATTTTTCCACGGCGACCGTAACAATACACCCGATCAGTCGGCAACAATTCCGACAGTAAGGAGGAGGAAATGGATGTCGATCGATTGGGTGAAACGGAATTTCTTTCCGCTCTCGAGACCGAAACGCGCAACGCGAACTTAGACGTCAGTTCGATCGAGCGTAATTCTACCAGCGTTTCAGCTGTCGCACCGCTTCGCTCATCGACACTACCCACGATTGAACTTCGTGCGGTGCGTCAGCGACTGGTCATGGATTCAGATGCACCGGCGAAATTGCCTTTCTCTCTGGGCGTACGAGAATTGGATTCTTTGGAAACTCCCCAATCGTTTTCTAACGGCGCTATGAGTGGAATTCCATCTTGGCTTTTGAGTACGATTCTGCATCTGATCGCATTGCTTATTTTGGCGGTGTTTACTCTGAGTGACGAATCGGATCGCCAGATGGTCGTTCTCGAATTCACTGACTCTTCTGAGCCTTTTGTTCTCATGTCGACAGATATCGTCTTGGAGGCTGTCGAGCTGGAGGAGTCCTACGGCCTCGATGTGAGTGAGAGTGAAGCGATGGAGTTTGAGAATCCAGATATTTCGTTTGCGTTGATGGCGAACGCTTCATTGGGCCCCGAGGAAAGTGCCGACCTCTCCTTGCTGGATGACTTGACTGGGATTGATGGGGACGGAATGGATGGCAATGTTTCGTTAGGTGAGAGTAACGCCAAAGCTAAGTTTTTTGGGATTAGGTCCTATGGAAAGAAGTTTGTGTTCGTGATCGATTGCTCCGGCAGCATGAAGGGCAGGCGTTGGCGGCGCGCGGTTGTCGAACTTAAACAAGCGGTCGATGGATTGGAGGAGAATCAAGAGTTTCTAGTGTTACTATATAATACGCGCACGACCGTCATGTTAAATGCTGACCTCCAGTCGGCAGCGCTGTCGGTGGCAACCAGCGATAACAAGCGGCAAATGGTGGCTTGGTTAAAAAAACAACATCCCAACGGATCCACCTACCCCGGTCCCGCCGTCAATGCGGCGTTGAGGTTGAAGCCAGATGCGATTTTTTTATTATCTGACGGCTTATTGAAGGACAATACGATCAACTGGCTAAGAGTGTGGAACCCTCCTTTTTCTGATAATGGTGATTACGAGGTAAACAATGTGATACCGGTAAATACTATTTCACTGGATAATCAAGGCGAATGGGTAATGCAAACTATCGCTAATCAGAATGGCGGAGTATTTGTCTCGGTCCGATAACAGGTAGTTTCTTAGGTGCCGGTGATGCGTCGTTTAATCGACAGGTGCGCTTAATCCAACGCCCAGTTTTTGGAAACGAAATGCATTCTGTTGGCTTTTGCTTTGGAAGAATTTGTGAGGCCAATGTGGGTGTGCCCTACCCCGCCAAGCAGTCCAGTCCGCGAGTAATAGTGGCCCGAAGGTTCTTCTGAGTAATGTAAAAGACTCGCTGATTTGCCAAAACCGAAGTCTTTGGAATAGCCAATCGCTCAGTCACCAACCATGAAGCCGAAATTTTCTTGATAGAATGAGTCGAGGTCGATCGAAATGGCTTACAACCGGTTTTGATTGACATTGGCGGGACACCTTTGACTCAGCAATCACAACCAACACACAGCGCTCGATAAGGCGACAGCGATTACCGGCAAAGCCGGCCTGCGTTCTATCGTGCAGCTCCTCAGGGTCGTCTCGAAATGATATAGACTTTGCTCCAATGTTTGACATTCGCTAAGTGTTCGCTCAAAATTCCGCACGCGTGCCGACTAAGCGCGTTGATGGCTGTTGCTTACTTTTCCATCAGGAATGAGACGATTCTGGCGTGCTCATTGAACATCCATCATGGCGCTCAAATTCCTGCTTTTCGAAATATAGCCTTTGATCAGAAACAACAGAATTCAATTCAGTTTTCTCGTGGCGATGATTTTTGCTTCAGCTCCCGCAATGGTCGAAGCCCAAGAGCAGGCGTCAGTTAAGTCTGGCGGACGGCCCAAGGGTGCTCTCATTGCCCGAGAATTTTTCGATGACCTTAAAAGCGGTGAAGTGACCATCGCAGTGAAAACCTTTATTCGATACAACGACAAATACAGTACGATGCCCTCAAGCCGTTTGCCCCAAGGCAAGATAAGCTTACATCTCGACGAACAAAAACTTCCGCCAATGGGAGATGATCTCGTGTTCAAGTCCGCCAGCGTTGTGCCAATGCTGTCAACGAATTGGCAGTCAAAGCAGGATCCTGAAATTGCAGAAAATAACCCGAAGGATAATCTGTTTCGATATAACGGAAAATTTGTTTCCAATCCGAAAATCATGGGTAAATGGAAGCTGATTGCCGAGGTGACTGATCCAACTGGATTTGACGCGGAGAAAAAGCGGGGCGGTGTCCGAGACGCTCCGTTTTCTACAATCACCTTTGGAGCTGGTGGCCAGACAAGTGAACCAATCTGGGCGTGGTCGGATGAAACCTTGATGGATCCTGACCGTTATCAAGCGCTTAATATGAGGTTGGACATAGCCGGTGAAACGGAATGCCTGTTCGTCGAGTCGGGTGGTTTTTGTACGCGTAACAAGCCATTATGGAAGTCGCAGGGGTAGGTTTTGGAGAGCCAGTCTCAGTAACAACCTAGTCTGGGTTTAGTTAATTTGTTTTGGCGGGTTGGGTTGGCCACGGTTTCCATTGCGAAAGCCGAGCCTATTGGGGTATTGCCTATCCATACTGCCGATTCCAATTTTTTCTTTAAATAGAATAGAAATTCTTCTAGGCCCTCGATGGTGTTTTGGATGGTCACTTATGCGATAATCAATTTCCAGTGAGTAATCTAAGTACCTAGAGTTTCAAATTTAGGAGAACACAAAATGTCGATCGAAGAAATGGCCGCGATTTTAGGTTGGTGTACGGTTGTGAATTTTTGCCTCCTACTGCTCTCTATGATTGTGTTGATGTTTTTCAAGAACCCGGTTCAAGCGATTCACGCCAAGATGAGCGGATTGTCCACCGATGATTTGAACAGGCTTTATTTTCAATACATGGGCCGTTTCAAAACGCTCTGGATTGTGTTCAATCTGACACCTTACTTGGTGATTCGTATTTTCATACTCGGCCCAGTGGCTAGTTAGCGAATTGCGTTCTTTTGGTTGTTCATGCCGGTTTAGCCAATTTCAATCCTGCGGAAATAAATGACCGGAAAAACAAATGGGCAACCGAATGCACCCAGGTTGGCGTGTGCGGTATCGTTTTACTGCCGGTGAGTTTTTAGCTGGATGAAATTAACTGACCCAAGGCGGAACCCAACTCGTTTTGGGAAGCGCATGATTTTAGCAAGAGCACACTGACCGGTTTAGGTTTGACATTTGTTTCGCGCCCGCCCAAAATACCGTCCTCGGGAGGT
>JAPKBL010000011.1 GCA_028823415.1 Mariniblastus sp. | reverse complement strand
GGTGGAGATCGCGGTGGAGATCGCGGTGGACAGGGTGGTGGAGATCGTGGCAGCGACTTTTAGTCGAGCGTTGGCCGACCTTCTCTTTTCTAATTGTGAACGTTCCAGCGGTAGATTCCGTTGGCGCGTTTTTTATTACCATGAATGGATTGGCAAAAAATGGTTGTCACGTTTTTGGGTCGCATTAAAAAATGTGGCTAACGCCCTTTAAAGAAATAGATTCGTTTTTGGTTTTCCAGTCCGTCTTGCTTTAATGCGGATGTAGGGGGCAAGAAATTGACAACGATGAGCAAAACTATTGGATTCTGAATCGGGCTTAGCGTGCATAGGTTCGGTAATGTCCTCGATGATCAATCCTGCTCGACACATCTCCCCCAAGAGCTGTTCCCAACGATGAACGTACTCTAAAGTGCCGTCTTCACGGATTAGGTTGGGGTGAGGGCAGGGGGGCAGGGGAGCCGAATGGTAGTACGGGTGATCAATGCGATATTTACCCTGTTCGGCGTCCAGTGATGCCTGCAGGCTGGTGGGTTGTTTATGCTGGCTAATATAGATGCCGTCCGCGCAAAGCACTCTCGCGACTTCTTGATAGACTGGCACGACATTCTGGACATAGCAAGTGCTCACGGGGTGGATGACGATTTCAAACGAGTCGTCTTTGAGGGCTGCCAGGTTGTCCATGGAGGCTTCGATGGTTTGCAGGTTCAATTGTCGTTCACCGGCGACGCGTCGATCGAGCTCGAGCATTGCCGGGCTGATATCTACAACTGTCACAATTGCCCCGGCGGCCGCGTAAATTGGTCCTTGCCGCCCCCCTCCGGCAGCCAGACAGAGGACGCGTTGTCCTCGAATATCACCGCCGAGCCATCCTGGCCCGTCGACTGACTGCAGGGGATTCAGGAAATCGACATCGCGGGCCGGTTTTGCGAGGCGATCTTGCTTTTTTGCCAACCGATCCCATGCTGCCCGGTTGTGCCAATGCTCTTCTGACGGTTTCATAGTGCCTAGGATAATTCAAAATGATATGTTGGTGTTAATTGCCGAATACGAGTTCCGTTTAGAGATTCTGTGCCTGATTCATCCCCATTTATCGCCGAATTTAAGTTGACCCGTGAGGTGCGATTGGTTGATACCGATTCGACGGGGTTTGCGCATTTTTCTTCTTACGTGCGGATGATGGAGGAAACAGAATACGCGTTTCTCCGAAGTCGCGGACTGCGAGTGGTATTGTACGACGATCGGGGCACGATGGGATTCCCCCGTCTGCACGTTAGGATCAATATTTCCGACCCGGTCAGTTTTGGCGAACAGGTTCTCGTTAAGCTGAAATTGACCGAGATGGATGGGAAACAAATTACTTACTGTTTTGAGATTTATAATGCTCTCGGCGAAATCGTCGTCGAGGGTAGATTTCGGGCTGCCTTTTGTCGTTTTCCTGACGATGATCCACCGTTTGCTATTTTAATTCCAGATTTTGTAACCGCGGCACTCACTGCGCCGCCGGATTTTCATACCGAAGCTCAGTTTTGACCCATTTAATTTTTCCGACATTTTATCGATACACTCATGACTTCAGAACCTACCTACGATGCGTTGTTTCTTGTTTCTTTTGGCGGCCCGGAAGGGCAGGACGACGTGATGCCGTTTCTTGAGAATGTTTTGCGTGGAAAGAATGTTCCACGTGAGAGAATGCTGGAGGTAGCCGAGCATTACCGGCATTTCGACGGGGTCAGTCCCATCAATCAGCAGAATCGAGAATTGATTGCCGCAATCGAGCAAGATTTGAGAGATCACGACATCAACCTCCCGGTTTACTGGGGGAATCGAAATTGGCATCCCATGATTCCAGATGCGCTTGAGGAAATGAAGGCTGACGGAGTGCAAAACGCGCTGGCGTTCTTTACATCTATTTTCAGTTGCTACTCTGGTTGCCGCCAATATCGAGAGAACATTGCCGAGGCTCAGTCTGAGATTGGCGAGGGTGCCCCGTCGGTCAACAAAATTCGCATGGCCTTTAATCACCCGCTCTATATCGCAGCATCTGTTGATCGGGTTCGCGATGCAGTGAATCAGATAACCGAATCGCGTCGGGATTCGATTCGTTTTGTTTTCACCGCGCACAGTATTCCAATGTCGATGGCCGAGGGATGTAAGTATTCGACTCAATTGGCGGAGGCTTGTCGGTTGATCATGTCCGCCATTGGGGATCAACCATGGGACCTCGTTTACCAAAGCCGTTCTGGCCCGCCGATGCAGCCGTGGCTAGATCCGGATGTTTGCGACCATTTGCGGACGATCAAAGAAACTGACGATGTCAGCGAAGTCGTTATCATGCCGGTGGGTTTCGTCTCTGACCACATGGAGGTACTCTTTGATCTCGATACCGAAGCAAAAGAGGTATGCGATGAGTTAGGGATTGAAATGGCTCGGGCGAAATCAGTTGGAGTCCATCCTGACTTTATCCAAATGATTCGCGAGTTGATCTTAGAAAGAACGACCGGCACGGAGAAGCGGGCGATTGGTTCCATGCCTGCAAACTGGGATGTCTGCCCCAAAGATTGCTGTACGTATGATCCGCCCAAACGCCCTGCACGTCCTAGCCGAGGCTAAGTCCGATCGTTGTTCGGCTAGTCCTTTCACTAAACACGTCGCCGCGGTAACTGGTGAGGGAGAGCGGTAACTTTAAGTCAACTAACTTTAAGTCAACTTAAACTGCGTATCGGATTTTATGATCGAACAGGTTTCCGGAAAAGTATGGAACGTCCGAACTTTTACATGCTTTCGGAACGCCTGGATATTGATATAGCTGATCGCGCCGAAAGCGATTCTTCCATTGGATTCAAATCGCTGCACCAAGCCTTCGCACTCGACTTTTTGATCGAGTTGTTGTTGGATGGCAACAAACATCTTCGCTGGCACACACTCGAGTTGAACTTTGGACGAAAAACCAACTTGTTCACGGTAAACCGCTTGGTCGATCGTCGTACCTTCAATGGGGTGAGAGATCAGGATATTGCCGATGGGCAACAAATGGTGCGCTCCGGCACTGACTTCAGTCAAAACAATGGAACCATGATGAAAACTAATTGCATGGCCATCGGTGGTGATTTGAAGTTTTAGTGTGTAGTTTTCCCGCTCGATTAGACGTGAAGCACAGACCTGAAAAAGCTCTGGATGAATGTTCCTAGCAAACAGGTGGAAATTTAAATCGGTAATTTTTGGACGAACGGATAACACAGTAAACTTTCATAGGATCGCTGGCGAACAAGCGAGGCGAAGTGAATTCACTTCGAATACGTGGACACTCTATTGTAAAGTCGTAGCCAACTAAAATCTTCTTTTGAATCTAAATTTTCGAATTGGAATTGAAAAAATCAGGAGTGAAATCTTAAACAAAAAAGTGAAATAAAGTTGACAATTGACGAATCGTAAAAATGGCTTCTTCATTTGGACGATTTGGGATTCGCCGATCATCCTATCTGTTCGCCGGCGCAGATCTCAGCCCGAGTTGAAATTTAGATTGGGATGCCGTGAGTGCGTCGTTAGGTAATCGAGACGAGGTATCGCTTTGACTCGGGATCGGAGTTAATTTTAATCGGCAAGTCAGTCTGCGATTTCGATCGTAGCGATATATCGAAAATGAACCAATGTTAAAATGAGTCTTCGGTGGAAACACGATAGCAGGCGACGGTCAGTTTACCTTGACGGATGGCTCGTTGGGGCGCAACCGTGGTTTCGCTGTGTTACAGGAGAGAGGTCATTAAATCGCTGCAAGAGTTTGGGGTTGGAACAAATTGAGCGATTTTCATTGATTAATTATTTTTTGCAGTTTCAACGCCTCGATACGGTTAACATAGCCGTCAATGACTCACTTCCAACTGGATTAAGTAACAGGCACAAATCGCGAGGGGCGAAGTGAAAAATAAAAAGCTAATGTACCTTTGTTTCGTTACCGTAATCGCTGGCCTGCTGTGCTGGCCTGTTTCGATTAATTGTATGCAGTGCGGTGATTCAATCCATAAAGAGCCTTTGATTGCGCGTGTCGCTGGGAGTTGGGAGGGTAACTTTATCTGTGGCCTCGAATGTACTCAGGCTTGGTTGGACGAGCATCCCATTGAACGAGATGAAAATGGCGACGTGATCCCGCGACACTAGTAAAAGCAATTTAAGCAAGTGGCGGACGATTGTCTTTTGTTCGATAGCCCTTCTGTCAACAGAGTCGAGTGAGGCTCAATTTTGGATCAGCTGATTACCGAGACTGGAGACGATTTAGTTTTTTTGAGTTGACTTGCCGGTGGTTTCTTGTCAACGAAAAAAATCATCGATGGAGAATTAGGCAGTGCTCCAGCTTTAAAGTTTCCAATCGATGGCTGTTCGCCCGAGTCGAGTTAGCTCGCGGTTGATGCGAGAAAATGGCCGACTGCCGTGAAATCCGCGATAGGCGGAAAGTGGAGAAGGGTGGGGCGATGCCAGGACGACGTGTCGTTGTTGGTCGATTAGATTTGTTTTTTTTTCGGCGGGCTTGCCCCAAAGAACAAAGATGAGGCGACTAGGATGTTCATTCAGTTTTTGGATTACGTGATCGGTAAAAAGTTCCCATCCTCTTTTCCGGTGGGAGTTTGCCTTACTCTTCTCAACGGTCAACACAGTGTTTAACAGAAAAACTCCCTGCTGGGCCCAAGGCGTTAGGTTTCCGGTAACCGGAGCGGGGATGGCTAAGTCATCTGAAAGTTCTTTGAAAATATTTTTGAGCGAAGGAGGCAGCTTGTTACCTTCTTCGACGGAAAAACTTAGCCCATGCGCCTGGCCGGGACCGTGATAAGGATCCTGCCCGAGAATGACGACTTTTGTTTGGGCGTAAGGAGTCAGGCGAAACGCATTAAAAACATTCTGTTCCATTGGATAAATCGTTTGCGACTGACGTTCCTGATGGATGAAATGCAGCAATTCCAGGAAGTTCGGACTGGCAAACGAGATCTCAAGTACCGCAGACCAGTCGCTTTCAGCGGGCCAACCTGGAGGGGGGATAGGCGGGTTCATGCGGTTGCAACCGGAGACTGGCTCGGTCGAAAATCAATCAGTTGAACTTCGACATTGCGGTAGCCGCGAAATTCGTTGATCACGGGTCGAAAGGCAAAATCAAAAAACGCATCGGTATCACTCAGCTGTGTGGCCCATTCGCCTTTTCCAAAAGCAACTCCGCGGATGGTGGAATCGTGCTGCTTTAATTGCAGGGAAAGGTGACTTCCGTCGGCGCCCATCTTTTTTGCCGGTTCCGATAGTTGAACTTGGGTAGCACATAGCACGGGTAGTGGATTGTCCTGTCCAAAGGGAGCCAGTTTTTCAAGTTCGTTCATCATGCCGATCGTGAGATGCCCAATAAAGGCTTCAGCGTCAATTTCTAAATCGGGGATGAGTTCATTCATGCCGACTTGGTTGATGACCTGTTCGCAAAAATCCTCTCGAAATGCATCGATGTTTTTTGGGTCGATACTGATCCCCGCGGCTGCTTTGTGGCCGCCAAATTTAATTAAATGTTGTTGGCAGCCCTCCAGTGCTTTGTAGAGATCGACGCCACAGGAAGACCGGCAGGAACCGACCCCCGGACGATCATTAAGGGGATCGGTTGAGATCACAATGGTTGGGCGGTGATAGGTGGATGCGATTCTTCCTGCAGCGATACCAATCACTCCGCGGTGCCAGTCCGGGTCGGTCAAAACCAAAGCGGCTTCTTGCTCCACATCGTGATTTTCCTTGATCAGCTTTTTTGCACCATCCGTGATATGCTTTTCTAATTTCTTGCGATTTTTATTGAGCTCCTCTATGTAGGCGGCAAGCTGTTGGGCGCGTTCTTCCGAATCGCAAGTTAACAGTTCAACACCTAATTGAGCCTGCCCCAGTCGACCAGCGGCATTCAGCCTCGGACCGATCGAGAACCCAATGTCCTCCGAGTTAAGTTTTGATTTCGCATCACATTTTGCTAATCGCATCAAGTGTTTCAAGCCTTGGCTAGAGTACTGTCTCATGCAATTGAGCCCGTGATGTACGATGATTCGATTTTCATCGAGCAGCGGTACAACGTCGCAGACAGTGCCAATGGCCGCCAGTGAAATGGCGCTAAACAAAAAGTTGCGATACTTTTCGGGGAGTTTGGCCGAACCGCAGTGATGTTGGCACAGTGCCCAGGCGAGTTTGAATGCGACACCAGCGCCGCAAAGTCCAGTGAATGGGTAGTGGGTGCCTGGAATGGCAGGATGGACCAAGGCGTTGGCAGGTGGAAGCGAAGGTCCCAGATGGTGGTGGTCGGTGACTACGACTTCCATGCCTTCATCACGGGCGAACTGAACCTCATCGACGCTGGCAATTCCGCAATCAACCGAAATAATTAATTCGGCCCCGCGACTTTTTAATTTTCCGAGGTTCTCGATGCTCAGACCGTACCCATCATTGAGTCGGTTGGGAACAAAATACGACACATCTCCTTCGAGCAACTGAAGGCAACGAAACAGGATTGCCGTGGAGGTCATTCCATCTGCATCGTAATCGCCGTAGATGAAGATTTTCTTGTGGTTTTTGACTGCGTTATAAATGACATCCACCGCTTGGCTGACGCCGGGGAGCTCTTGCGGTGGTCGTAGACCGGTCATTTTCAAATCTAAAAATGAGGTAATCTGATCGTTGTTGGTCAGTCCACGGAGTGCCAGGATTTGAGCGACCACCGGGGAGACATGGGCGGTTCTTTCAATCGATTGAATTACTTGGGAGTCGTGTGCGCGAATCGACCATTGCATTGCCATGTGATTTCCTGTTCTCACTTAATCAGCCGAGGCCATCGTAAAGAAAACAGCTTATAGCGGCAAGCAAGTGGAGGGGTTTCTCAGGCAGGGGATGACATCGGCAAGTGCGTCTGATTAGTCCGTAACGGGGAGAAACCCAATTGGGGAGAAACCCAATCTTGCAGATGGCGCGCAAAAACGACCACGCGAGAATTGCGTGGTCATTGCGTATTAGGATAGCCAACGATGGAATGATCGGGCTATTTTTTCTTTTCAACGTGAACCGTGTGTTTACGAAGGCGTGGAGAAAACTTTTTCAGTTTAAGCTTCTCACCACCACCCTTTTTACGAATGGTGTAGTTGTAATCACCTGTTTCTTCGCAAACGAGATGGACGATTTCCAGTTTTTTCTTGCTTTTGCCTGCCATGGGTAACCTCAAGGTCCCTGAATTTCCGAACAAATTAGAGTCGCGGAGTATATCAACTATTGTCGAGTTGAGTAAGGCACAAATTTAATAAAATCGGGTCAATGGGACGTTTGCTACGAAATTTTCCGAGTTAGGGGAGTTTGGAAACTCCAAAAGTAGATTAATTGAGCGAAAGTGAGCTTTGTGATCACGTTCTCAATTACCTGGTGTGGCTGAGAGAGACCCCGTTAATCTTCTTGCGTGTGACTTGTACTAGATTCGGTGTCCTGAAAATCGCGAATTGAATCTTCAGATTTTCGCTTGATTTCTAGGTCGTATTTTGAGATCGGTGCCGGTCGGCCGTAGTAGTACCCCTGTCCAAGTTGGAACCCCATCTGGACCAAAATGTCGTGGCATTCACGCGTCTCAACTCCCTCGGCAAGGGTTTGAATCCCAAGATTATTGACGAGGGTTGCAAACAGGGCGACTAATTCTTGACGCCTGATCGAAGCGTGTTCGATGTTGTTCGTCAGTTTCATGTCAAACTTAAGGAAATCCGGTCGGACTTCTCCGAGTTCTACCAGGCGAGCTTTTCCAACGCCAAAATCGTCAAAAGCCAGCATGATATTCAAGTCTTTGAGAACTGAGCAAAGCTCACCCATCATATTCATGTTGGTCGCTGCCCCTTCATGAATTTCGAGCGTAATTTTTTGTTCCGGTGCCGCCTCGCGAACTTCTTTTAAAGAATCGTAAAGTGTCGAACTGTCAAGTTCTTTTGGGTGTGTGTTGACGAAGAGGTTGGAGTCAGGGCCGAATGAGGTGCCGATTTCTACTCCGCGTAAACGGAATGCTTCACTCAGTTGTGCTTCCATGTTTAATTGTGATGCGGCGTGAAACATTTCCTGTGGAGTTTGTAAGCCGAACAAGCGACTGCGACCGAGAACCTCGTAACCGATGAATGCTTGATTCTCAAGCTGAACGATGGGCTGAAAATGAGGGTAAAGTCCGCCATCACTGATTAGTTTTTCGAATTGAATCATGGCCAGTGCCTGATCACAAACGTCTTCATGGACGGTGTGATGAGAAGTCCCACTTTCCAACTGGACCCCGACGCGAAATACCAGAGCCGCGAAGTGGATTAAATCGTTCTCTTGAATTTCTATTTCACCAGAGATTTGCTCACCGTTAACGAACGTTCCATTGGTGCTTCCCGATTCCCTCAGGATTAATCGTCCTTCGTCCGAAAGGATAACTTCAGCATGGCTTTTCGAAATGCTTCCATCGGGGAGGTGCAGCGATGAATCAGATCGCCTGCCGATTGAAAATGGCGTCGAGTGGATTGGGAATTGGCGATTAGGCTGTTCGGGGTCGAGTTGGCCTGTCAGAAACCAACGGCTTTTAAGCGGCGCTTCTCCCGTTTGATGAGGGAAATTAGAGCTGATTGCATTCAGGTCGATCATGAGCAGATTGGGTGTAAATCGTATAAGGTGTGTTTGGGTGCCGTCAACCAAATGAGGTGATTCGCTTCAAAACCTGAAACAAAAAGGGTTACCTTTAATTGGTCGTCTCGCCTGAGGAATTTGAAAAGAAGATATTTCTCGGTAGAGATTTTTAGCTTTTATATGAGCACTAGGTCGAAACAAAACAGACAAAATATCCAATGTCTAGTAATGAATCTCATAGGTTTCCCCAGGCCGCCCGAGACATGGTCCGCAGCATAGGCAAATGTAGTCTTGGAAATATGGCTTGTAGGGGTCATGTCGATTAGTGGATCTTTAGCTTCCCCCGCCCACGAGTTGGAATCGCTTAAATCCACCCAGGTCGTTCCTTTGGAATTCGTCGGGAGAATTGAACCAGAGGCGACGATGAATCTTTGGATGGAAGCTCAACTGGTACATACTTTCTTTGCACTCTGAAATATCGCCATGTTTACTCAAACAACGCCAAGCTTGGGATCCGGATTGCTTGCGACCATTTTGGCCGACGAGTCATTTCGTCCCTCCGAGCCTAATTCACTTCCCGAAACCAGTTTGCCAAATTCTCTTATCGAGAGCTTGTTGATCAAACGGCTCGCGGTTGTTGGGATGAGCAGCGGACGTCAACTGTCTAATGACTTGTGTTTACCCTACGGTGTCTTGCAGAAGTTATTGGGACAACTGCGTTCCAGGCAGGTCATTGTTCATAACGGTTCGGCGCCCCTAAATGACTATAGTTACACCTTGACTGAGAGTGGTCGTGAGCGGGCGGCTATCGCAAATCAACAGTGTTCTTATGGCGGCCCGGCCCCGGTTCCTCTCATCGACTATGTTCTCAGTGCGGAGGCACAGACGATTCGGGCTGAGTCGCCAAAGCGGAAACAGCTTCGAAGTGCCTTCGGCGACATTTCGATTAATGAGACGCTCTTCGAAGACCTTGGTCCTGCAATTAATTCCGGTGCTGGGTTGTTTTTGTATGGAGAACCGGGCAACGGTAAATCGACGCTGGCTCATCGAATCACCCGGTGTTTCGGCAATGAAATCTGGGTTCCGCATGCGATTTATGAAGATGGTCATATCATCAAGTTTTTTGACGCTGCCTATCACAAACCTGCGCAGGATGATTCCGATTCGCTGATCCACGATGCCACCTATGACAAACGCTGGGTCAAAATTCATAGACCAACGGTGGTCGTTGGAGGTGAATTAACGATGGACTCACTTGAAATTCGTTACAACGCCAACAGCAACGTCAGCGAAGCCTCGCTGCAGATGAAAAGTAATTGCGGTTGTCTTTTGATCGACGATTTTGGACGCCAGCGAATCGAACCGCAGGAATTGTTGAATCGCTGGATTGTCCCGCTGGAGAGCCGCGTTGATTTTCTCAAATTGGCGACTGGCAAGAAAATCATGGTGCCGTTTGAGCAGTTGATTATCTTCTCCACTAACCTCGAACCGAGTGATTTGGTGGATGAAGCGTTTCTCCGTCGAATCCCGTACAAAATTGAAATTAGTGATCCGTCGACCAAAGAATTCCATATTCTGTTTGAAATTTATTGCGAAAAATTAGGGTTTGATTACGACGCTCAAACGGTTGATTACTTAATTGAGACTCATTTCACCTCGGCCTCACGCCGCTTGCGGCGGTGTCATCCTAGAGATCTCCTGACACAGATTAGAAACTTCTGTTCCTACAATGAATTGCCCGTTGAAATTCGTCCCGAATATTTTGACCGAGTCGTCAAAAGTTACTTTACGGAAGTCCTAAGGAAAGATTGAACCGCGGATCCCCTATCCTGACACGGATCGCTGGTTTCCCAAGCAGGATTTCCTAGAACGCGATTTTTAAGTCATCTCGTTGGGCGGTCTGCAAGATAAGTGTATTGTCAGGCAGCTGTGGTTGACTAAAGGTGCCTTTGGTCTGCCTTTGGCAAGCGGTAAAGCAATTTCTATTTCTTCAATTGTGTCTCGCGTTCTCCGTCAGACTGCCATCTTGAATCCGTCAGTCGTAGCAGATGTTCCAGTTCTTTGGGGGGGGCAATCGTTTTTCAAAATAATAATTACCCCTTTTCGGTGCGTTTTCTAGTTGGGAGCTATTATTCCGAGATGCTTCACACGCTTAAAACCGCCAATGAACCAAATAAAACTAGCTAAAACCGGCGAAATTTCGGTAAAGGAATCCTTTGAAATCTGAACGACTAGGATCTCAGCGCGACATACTTGGCTACACGCTCCAGGAACGGATTGGTGCCGGCGGGTTTGGCGAGGTCTGGTCGGCTGTTGCGCCGGGAGGTCTCTCTAAAGCGGTAAAAATCATTTACGGATTTCATGATGAGAAACGTGCGCAGTCTGAATTAAAGGCCCTCGATCGAGTCAAAGCGTTGAGGCACCCGTTTCTGCTTTCACTTGAGAGGATTGAAGTTTTCGAGGGCCAATTGATTGTGGTTTCGGAATTGGCTGACAAAAGTCTCGCGGAAGCGTTTAACGAGTATACGGCCAAGGGGCAACTGGGAATTCCTAGGGATTTGGTGCTTCGCTACCTTCGCGGAGTCGCAGAAGCGCTCGACTATATGCGTGAGGAGCATGCGCTTCAGCATCTCGATATCAAGCCGGAAAACCTGCTCTTGGTCGGAGATCACGTTAAGGTTGCTGATTTTGGTTTAATCAAAGACATTGATGCAGGTTCCCAATCACTGATGGCTGGGATGACGCCAGCGTATGCAGCGCCAGAGTTATTCGATGGATGTCCGGGCATGCACAGTGATCAGTACTCATTGGCAATTGTCTATCAGGAAATACTAACGGGTACCCGCCCCTTTCCGGGAAATACTCCAGCCCAACTCGCTGCGCAGCATCTCCATGGAAAACCGAACCTACGGCAGTTACCTAAGGGCGACCAACTGATTGTAACCAAGGCTCTCTCCAAAGACGCGAGTCTTCGTTATGCAAATTGCCGCGCTTTCATCCACGAGTTAGTTAACAAGAAGAGAGCCGTCAAAAAGTCGATTCGCCGCTCGGACATTCACCTCGATGTCGAATCTAATACGATGACCTTGCCCGGTTCTAACAATAGTCAACAGGTCACACCGACGCTCTCGGGCATGGGTTTGCCGTACAAGGGAACAGAGCTTAAATCACTAGGCCCACCCGATTGCAACCCCCAGCAAGCAAAGCTTCGACCAACTTTAATTGTTACCATCGGCGCGACAGCCAATCAAATTGCGCACAAATTCAAAAAGCAAATTTGTTGCCGGCATGGAGATCTTGCAGATTTACCTTCGACTCAAATACTCGCGATCGACACCGATCGGCAAGCTTTAAATGAGTTATGTGCCATTGGCGTCGACGGCGCTTTAGGTGTCGGTGAGGTAATTGACGTTCCGCTTCGAAAGCCAGAAGTTTATCGCGACCGCGCGCACTCATTACTCTCCTGGTTGGGCCGCCGGTGGATTTATAATGTTCCACGATCGTTGCAAACTGAGGGTTTGCGGCCGCTTGGAAGACTGGCTTTTGCAGATCACTTCGACATGATTTGCAATCGAATTCAGGAGAGCCTTCGTAAGATTATGGAGGTCGAAAATTTGGCAAAATCAGCAGACAAGTTGAACATCGATCCTGGGGAATTATCGCCTCGCGTATTTTTGGTGACGTCAATAAGCGGCGGCGTCGGAAGCGGAATGGCCTTGGACCTGGCCTACACGCTCAAACTATTGATGAACGAGAATAATATTGATTCCAGTACGCTTTCTGGGATTCTGTTGCATTCGACATGCAAGCAAACACGTGATCCGACCCTCTCGACGGCCAATGCCATTTCATTTTTGACTGAGATGCGGCACTTTGTTGAGCGTGGATTCACGGGAGATTCGACGATCGGGTTACCTGATTTCGAAAATGAGCCGCCGTTTGACTTTACTTACTTTAATGATCTTGGACATGACCTGCGGGCGAGTGAATTCGATAAAAATCTTGATCAAGTCGCGGAGTACCTTTATTTATCGACCACTTCTCGTTGCGCTGAATTTTTAGATAAGTGCCGAGATATTGAGTCTGATTTTGATCATTTTTCCTTGCGTACTTTTGGAATGAGCTCGACTGGGCCGGGGAATTTAAAAACAGGACAAGACGCGGTCAGTCGCGTGGCGAGCGGGTTAGTTTATCGTTGGCTAGGCGGTGACCGCGGCATTCAATTTAATGCGAATGAATTTGTTGACCGACAAATTGAGATGTTAGGTTTAGGTGAATCTCAGTTAGTACAGCGAATCTCTGCGACCGCAGAGATAGTATTTGATGGAAAAATCGGGACAATCGTCTCCGACGCCAAAGAAATTGCCTTGACGAGTTCGAACGATTCGAGACGTACGATTCAGGAGTTTCTAGATGGTGTGTTCGGTTCGTCCGACGCTCGAGACACCGACGAAGTTAAGTTGGAAGTCTGCCATGAAATGGAAGAACTCATTCAGAACCTGGCCAATGACGATGCGGAACGCTTGCGGGCAGAGATATTGAAAATGGTCAGTAACCAAGAGCTGAATATTTTTAAGGCTCAACGGTCGATCGATTGTTTACTTGGACGGCTCGACGGGCTTCAGGTAAAGCTCAAGCAATCGATTCGCAATCATCGCTCGGAACTGGGGGCCAACCTGAATGATTTACGTCCGTTTTCCGACGAACGAGCAAGGTCGAGTCGAGAGTTTGAGAAACGATTCGATCATGCGGTCAGTGCTTACTGCGATGCCCGGTGTACCGATTTTTACACGCGTTTCGCTACCTCCTACTACCGGACAGTGACCCGTAAATTAACATCGACGCGAGAGATGGTCATTAAATTCAAAAACAAACTTGAAAAAATACAAGTTGATTTTGAGTTATTCGAAGATGTTGAGAAGGTCGAGACGACCGACGAGTTCGATATGAACCAAATTTTTAGCGACAGTATCAACCGAGATTTAGAACAACAAATATTGAAAACAGAATTGCAAGTTTACCAATCATTGATTCGTGACTGGGGAGACTATGTCAGTGTGTTTAACGATGCATCGCTAATGAGAAGTCAATTGCCGCAGCAAATTAGAATGTCAGCTCAGCGAGTGTTAACCAATGCGTATAAAAAGGTTTCATTAGACGACGTGGTACAAAGTGAGAATATTGGCCCCGAGCAATTAGTGAAATGGGCAAAAGATCGTGTGCGTGAGGCGAGGCCAAAAGTTGACGATTGTGGTGGAACTTGCCGCCTGATGGTCGGGATGCCGGCGCTTTCCGGCGAGTCGATGTTGCCGAGAATTTTGGAAAGTAAATTCAATTTAAAGAATTGTGCGGTTCACGGAACTCAAGGGAATTTTGTGCTCTGTTTTGAGGGAGAGGATGTCCCTCTTGCCAATGTTGCGTATCGTTTGCTGGAGAGCCAGCCCGCCGCTCCCGCATTAGTCATGCGAATAAATACGCGAAATGATATTGATTGGTCAACGCTCGACGAATTACTCTAATCGCCATTCTCAACGGATGCTCGGTTTAGGTAAGTGAGTGTCATTGCTCTAAAACGTATGCGAAAACTAACGGCGCGACGATCGATGCATCGGAGTTAATCATAAATCGAGGTGTGTCGGCGGCTAATTTACACCACGTGATTTTTTCGTTTGGAACGGCGCCTGAATAAGATCCATAAGAAGTGGTTGAATCCGAGATTTGAGCGAAATACTGCCAGAGTCGGATGTCTTTTTTTAAATCCTGAATGATCGTTGGGACTGCGCAGATCGCAAAGTCTCCAGCAATTCCACCGGCAATTTGAAAAAAACCGATTGGCGAATGAGCATCTGTCTCTAAATACCAGTTGACTAGATGTTCCATTTGCTCGGTTCCCGAGCGAAGGGCATGGTGAGATTCGATTTTCTTTTCAATGCATCGAGCGGCAAAAATATTTCCCAGCGTGGAATCTTCGAACCCTGGAGAGTATACCGGTATCTTTTTTTCGTAGGCTGCCAAGAGCCAGGAATGACTCGGATCAATCTGAAAGTGAGGTTTCAGCACGCCGGTTTCAAATAGCTGGTAAAAAACTTCATAGGGGAACAGGCTGGTGCCGTTTTTCGCATTCTCCGCGCAGATCGACATGAAGTTTCCCTCAAGATGTCGCATGACGGTTTCGGGAATACACGTATCGGTAACGCGATTGAATCCTTCTTCTAGGAGCGCGGTCTCGTCGGCCGGCGAAAGGTCTCTGTAGTTTGGAACTACTCGATATTCATTGTGGGCAACCAAATTGAAAACATCTTCTTCCAAATTGGCGCCGGTACAGGAGATGGCGTGGACTTTGTCCGTCCGGATCATCTCAGCAAGTGAGATCCCCAGTTCAGCAGTGCTCATCGCCCCTGCCAAGCTGACCAGCATTTTGCCCCCATCCTCGAGATGTTTTTTATAGGCTCGGGCCGCGGCGACGGTTTCTCGCGCGTTGAAGTGCAGAAAATTCCGGTCCAAGAAATCAGAAACTGGGGATTGCGACATGACGGTGACTTTTTTCAGTGGGGTGATATTCAGTGATTAGATTGAGCGTTGGAGTAAGCCAATGCAAGCCCGCTAGGTCCTGAATGGCGTTTTGATGGAACGTAGTAAGTCGGGGATGAAATTCAAAAAGGGGGATGCACAAACGAAACAACAGGTTGCAGCAATTCGACACGATGCAAAAATGCATCAGGCCCAGATCGCTGAAATGTTATAAAAACCAAGGGTTTTTGGCAATTCGCAACAGAATTTTGCTTCGGCATCAAGTTTGCAAATGGAGCAATGGAAGACTTTTTCATTACCCGCGTTTACTTTTCGAAAAAACAAACAATGCACGCTAGTCAACTCGCAGAACTTGGAAGTTGGATCGCACTTCATTCTGGTAATTTCATCTACGGCGAAAATCACCAGCCTTCGCTCGCAGCAACTCACTATTGGACGGCTTCCAAGATTCGGCATCAGCGATGGGTCGCTGCCTTGAAGATGTTTGAGCAGGATTTTGCAAATTGCGAGCCAGGTCACGACCCATGGCCGGCATTTGAAATTGTGGTGCAGGAAATATTACTTTCGGAATTACTGACGCGTGTTTGGTCGGCCACGGTGATTACCCATGATTGGTACCATCAGCAAGATGAAATGCACGGAGTAGCTCATTCGGTTCATGTAGCCCACATTGAAGCAAAGAATCGGGCAATCCGAATTCTGCTTCACGCCCGACCGGAAAATGAAGTCGTATTTGATCGGCTGAATCGACTGCGGCGACGGGTGGAACGTTGGACCGATATGTTTTTAGGCCAACTTCCCAATGGTGAAAAAGCATCAATTTTTGGTTTTGACCGGAATCGTGTGCTGGATTTTAATCGCGAGCAAGACGATGCGTTGGAATCTGAAATCGTGATGCGACAACGCGTGATTTCGGCTTCATTTTCGGTCGATGTTATCCGAGATCAAACTCCTTATTCCGCCAATCCAGATCTCAATCGAAAATTGGCCGCTGGAATTTTAGACTTTTTTACCGCGGACCGATTTGATTCGAATAGTATGCCCAAATCAACTCGAATGATTTGGATGGAAAAAGCTCAAGTCGATACGCAGTTGTTGCTCGATGAACTCGTCGATTTTGAGAACGACGCAGAGTGTTCCCGATTTTCTCTAAAATAAACTGGGCACCCGCTCCCAAGAATCATTTACGCTGGGCAAGAATCAGGCCCCAGTAATAGGGAGTCGCCGGTAAGTGCGCGAATTGAACTTGGTCAAATCCGGTTGCGCGGAGTTCATTTTCAATGACCAAAGGGTCATGCAGTCGCCCTTGTGAGGAGCGTAAACCTAATTCGAGATTGAAAATCGCCAGGTTTCTGTCGCCGTGCTCTTGGCCCGGGAAAATGTCAACAATGGCGAATTCGCGATCAGGTTTAACAAGCTTGTGGACTTGACTGAAAAGTCTCTGGCAGGCACCCACAGTCATTTGGTGAAGTTGGCCTGCGATTAACACCAAATCAAACGAATCGTTTTGAATCTCAGGAATAGAATCAAGGTTGAGGATGTCTTCTGTTTCGATGTAAGTCACTTTATGTTCTGAGCCGATACTATCAATCGTTCTCCTGGCACGCTGAATTCCGATGGGATGGTCGAGAAGGGTAATCTCCGCACCCGGATCTGAATGAGTCAGGGTCGCTGAGAAGATTGCCGAGCCGCAACTAATTTCGAGGATTCGCAAAGCCTTTCTCGAATTCCCAATGTCCAGTGCCTGAGCGGCGACCATCGCCGTTGGCGTGAGGGTCCATTCTTCGCTCGTTTTATTGGCGACATAATCGATATCCTCCAGTGGAACTTCGTCGCAAATAGGAAGCGGTGCACCGGTTTTGGCGTAGAGGACGAGATGTTTCCAGTATTCGTCCCCGAAATCGTAAAAGCGATCCGGGATCAATCTCGCAATCGATGAGAGTGCGTAATCTTCACCGTATTTTTCAACGAGTTCCGTTTCCGCCACCACATCGAGCAGTTGGGAAAGTGCCTCTGGATGAGCGCCCAGTTCTTCAGCCAGTTGAGCGGCAGTACGTTGACCATTGCGAAGTGCGTTAATAACGCCTAGATCGACCGCGGCACGAATTGCATGGGAAAGTGCATTTCGATGCTGGAGAGAAATAAAATCTTCAAGTGTTTTTTGTTGTGAACTGGACATTGTTTCCTTTCTGTTTCAAACTATATTCCACACGTTCGAGAAGACTAAATCAATGCCACTCAGGTTAATATCTATGATTATACGATTTGCACCGGTCAAATGTTTAATGGTTCGATGCCGAAATAGCGTTTTCACTGCGACGATGCTAATCCTTCAACTGGTTTTTCTTGGACCCGCGAATACGCAAGCCCAGACGACATCTGCAGAGAATTTGAAATTGCCTCCGGGGTTTAAGGGGGAATTGTTGTACAACGTGCCCAGTGAGCAAGGCTCCTGGGTGTCGATGACGCCCGATCCGCAGGGACGATTGATCGCATCCGACCAGTACGGAAAACTTTACCGGATCACTCCCGGAGCTGGGGAATCCCCAAGAGTGGAAGAGATCGAATTGAGCATCGGATTCGCACAGGGATTGTTGTGTGCGTTCGACAGTTTGTATGTCGTTTCCTATGGAATCAGTCCTCCCAAGACAAAAAAGGGAAGCAAGCCCACAAAGACAGAATCGAAACCTGCCGGATTATACCGCGTGCGGGACACCGATCAGGATGACAAATATGACAGCGTCGAATTGCTGCGTGAGTTTGTTGGAAAATCGGAGCATGGCCCCCATGCTGTGATTCTCAGTCCAGACAAGAAATCACTTTATATTTGTGCTGGAAACGCCACAAAGATTCCCAATCCTGAAACGACACGCGTCCCGAAATTATGGCAAGAAGATCAAATTCTGAATCGACTGCCGGACGCCCGCGGGCACGCTGCCGGTCGTCTCGCGCCTGGCGGTTGGATTTGCAAAACCGATCCTGAGGGGAAATCATTTGAATTAGTAGCGATGGGATTTCGAAATGAATACGACATCGCCTTTGATCCCAACGGTGAGCTATTCACTTACGATGCGGACATGGAGTGGGATGTTGGGTTGCCTTGGTACAGACCGACGCGGGTCTGTCATGTGGTCAGCGGGAGTGAGTTCGGTTGGCGGCATGGATCTGGTAAATGGCCAGAATATTATCCAGACAGCGTTCCTCCTGTATTGAATATTGGGCCGGGTAGCCCAACCGGCATCGTGTTTGGAACTGGGGCGAAATTTCCGGCGGATTACCAAAACGCGTTATTCATCTCTGACTGGAGTTACGGGATGATCTATGCCGTTCGAATGTCTTCCGATGGATCAACCTATCGAGCGACCAAAGAAAAGTTTTGCTCCGCGCCGGCGCTACCGGTGACAGACCTTGTTATTAATCCCGTTGATGGAGCGATGTACTTTTTAGTCGGCGGTCGGCGTTCTCAATCCGCACTTTACCGCGTGACCTACGTCGGCGACAAATCTGTTGCGCCGGCAACCTATCAAGAACTCGATAGTTCGGTAGCGGTGAGACGAAAGCTAGAGTCATTTCATGTTCCTGAGGCTGTGGTGGATTGGCCAATGGTGTGGGAAAAGCTGTCAGATCCCGATCGGATGATTCGCTATGCTGCCAGAACCGCACTGGAGTTGCAGGCGTTTGACAAGTGGAAGGATCGGGTTGCCCGAGCGACACAACCTCAACGTGTTTTAGAGCTCATGACTGCGGTCTCGCGTTGTGGCGATGAACAAAGTCAGGCGATGGTAGTTGAGAAACTCGCGGCATTAGATTGGAATCAGCTTTCCAGGGATCAGAGAATTCATTTGATTCGAGTTTACGGTTTGACGCTTTGTCGATTAGGTGAGCCAACTGAAAAAACTCAAGCGTCCATCCGACGTTTGGCCCAATATTTCCCAGTCAACGACGAGCAATTAGATCGGGAACTCGCCAAGCTATTGGTGGCTGTAAAGGCGGAGGGGGCGACCGCTAAAATTGTTGATAAATTACTAACGCCCAGCGCACAAGAACCACAGATCGCGTACGCGATGATTTTGAGCGACGCACAAACCGGATGGGATCATGACCTGCGGGAAAAATATTTTCGTTGGTTTGTGGAGTCAGCGAAATCCAAGGGTGGGAATTCATTCGGCGGATATATCAGCAATATTAAAAAATACGCGGTCGAAAAATTATCGAACAAAGAGAAAGAGGCCTTGTCGGAGGTTTTGGCTTTGAAGCCAACGGTTAGTGACCCTTATGCTGACCTGAAGGCGAGGCCGGTCGTGAAACAGTGGGGGATGAGTGATTTCGTTGACAACGCGAACCAATTGTTCGAAGGTCGAGATTTGGAGAATGGAAAAAAGATGTTTGCTTTAGCCACATGCTATAAATGCCATCGAATGGAAGGGCAGGGGGGAATCGTTGGCCCCGACCTGACGCCGGCTGGCCATCGATTTAGCACTCGGGATTTAATTGAAACAATTGTTGATCCGAGTAAAGAAATTTCGGATCAATACGAGGCCACAATCTTCCAATTGGACGACGGAACGATGGTGACTGGAAGGGTCGCGAACTTAAATGGCAATCGGTACATGGTTCAGGAAAACATGATCGACCCAGGCAGGTTTACCAATGTTCAAGTCGATCAAATAGAAGCGATGAAACCGTCTAAAGTTTCAATGATGCCAACTGGATTACTCGATACTTTGACGCGAGAAGAGATTCTCGACTTGTTGGCTTATATGAAATCGGTCGGGAAGAAGGCAGCTGGCGCCAAATAGATTGACGCAGTTCACTCGCAAGGGTTACTTGTGTTTTTGGGGGGGCGCGCCGGTCGAATCTTATTTTTTCTCGGAGCCGAGCGGTTTTAATTCAAACCGTTCGGTCGTCCGGGAATATCCTCTTCCCCCCATGCGCCCGATCGTATCGAGTTTGGCTGGGTCAATCTTATTGTTTTCGTCGAGGACATGATCAGCAATGTTCATTAATATAATTTTGCCAATAATAACATTGGCGGCGAGTGGTCCCTCTCCAACGGGAACGATTTGAATGACTTCGCACTCAAACTGAATCGGAGATTCGAGGACACCGGGTGGCTGTACCCTTCGACTTGGGCAGGG
This sequence comes from Mariniblastus sp., assembly GCA_028823415.1. Lineage (GTDB taxonomy): Bacteria > Planctomycetota > Planctomycetia > Pirellulales > Pirellulaceae > Mariniblastus. Next base: position 55,810 of record JAPKBL010000011.1, on the reverse strand, counting down.
AGTCATTCCAACCTCTGAGAACTCACTCGTTTCGTAATGAAAATCACCGGCGGTTTCCAACATCGGTTGAGCGATCGAAAAGGGGACGACATTGACGACAAACTCACCGTTAGAGCGAATGTTGACAAGGGTGTCTTTGGGCGACCCGTCAGGACGGTTTACTGGGGAGAACATGAGCGCGGCGGGTTTGCTGCCGATGCCATTGAAATAGCTGAATGGGGCGAGGTTGGTTACCCCTCCCGGCGAAACGGTCGATACCCATGCAATGGGTCGCGGCGTGATCGCACGGATCATTGTTGAGTAAACAAGCGCCGCGGATTCGGCCTCGGGATCGATTAACATGATTTCAGATTCAGGAAATTGGTTGGCATTTTTGAGTCCACGGAATGACCGATCGGTTTAGAGCCAACTCATGGGGTAACTCGGGTCATCCATTTCCATCGCCTGTTGAGTGAGAAAAAGAGGACGGTCGGTGTCGTACATCACTGCCATCTCGTTCGTGAAGTCCACTCCCATGCTTTTTAGGATAGTACCCGGGTGTGGGCCATGGGGAATGCCCCCGGGGTGGAGCGTCAAGCTACCCATGTCGACACCTTTGCGTGAACCGAATTCGCCATCCACGTAATACAGCACTTCATCGGCTTCCACATTACTGTGAACGTAGGGTACTTTTACGGCTTTTGGATGGTGGTCGAGGTGTCTTGGGGCAAACGTGCAGACGACAAACCCTCTCATCTCAAATGTTTGTTGATAAGGCGGCGGCAGATGTAGTGTGCCGGTGAGTGGTTCAAAATCCCAAGCGTTGAAAGTGAATGGATAAAGAAAACCGTCCCAGCCAACGACGTCGAATGGATTGTTGGCCATGACGACGCGCGTCAACTGGTTGCCATTTTTGATGAGGATAGGTGTCTCGACATCTTCATCTATCGAATCAAGCTCAATCGGGCTGTGAAAATCTCTCTCGCTGTAGGGTGAGCCGAGAAGCATCTGTCCATCTTGATTGAGATACTGTTGCGGAATCCGGACCGGGCCGTTGCTTTCGATGATTAGATGGTCTTCTTGCGAAATGGATTCGCTAACGATGCGATAATTACAAGTTCTGGGGATGACACAATAGTCGCCTCGACGGTAGGGAAGGCGGCCGTAGGTTGTCTGGATGTATCCCTGGCCATGATGGATGAAAATAATTTCATCGGCGGCTGCATTCCGATAGATCTCAGCCTGTTGTCGGTCTGGACGAACACGATAGGTGGTGAGATCTTCGTTGAACATCATCGGGATGCGATCGGTGATGGGGTCGCCTCCTCGAACAAGATCGCCGGATTTGATGTGGTGATGGCGCAGTTCCTGATCCGAGCAAGCGTTAAGTTCGAGTGTGCCGACGGTTGCCGTTGAGACGACGCGTGTGGGGGGACGGCGATGGTAGAGGATGCTGTAGACACGATCGAAACCTTGCGTGGTTACGACATGCTCATAGAACAGCCCCTCGTTTAAATAGCTTTCGCCATGATTTTCAAATTGCATGTGGCGTTTGGGTGGAATTTCACCGAGGCGGCGATAACTAGGCATAACGACAAACCGTTAGATAAAAATGGGTTACGATGCAGGGACAGATTTACGTTGGATGAATCGAGTTCAAAAAATACGACCCTAAATATTTTGGGATTTACCAATAAGTGGCCGAACCAAAACCCGAAATTTATCTTGGTTAGCAGGAATTGGCAACTTGTTTATTCGTCTGTAAGGTAACACAATCGACCGTCGATCCGAATTTGAAGTTCCAATTATTGGACAGCCGACCTATGAATCTTAAAACAAATCACACTCCGGTCTGCCTCGTGACCGGTGGGAGCAGCGGAATTGGCTTGGCGACGGCGTTACTTTTTGCCGAAAAAGGCTATGAGATCGCGATTTGCGGCAGACGAGAATCAAATTTGTTGGAAGCGAAACGAGTGATCGATGCAGCGTTAGATGGACGGGAAACTCTGGCTATGGTGGCTGATTTGGAAGATACTGATCGGGCCTTGGAGGTTGCCGAGGAGACGATGAGCCGTTTTGGGCGGATCGATTTGTTGGTCAATAATGCGGCGGCATCCCCGTTGGAGATGTTTCATGAAATCTCCTCGGAGACCTTTGAGACTACCATTAATACGAATGTAAGAAGTTTATTTTATCTGACGCAGGCAATTTGGAAAAAAATGAGGACTCAGCGTTCGGGCGTAGTCGTTAATATTTCGTCTCTTTCAGCGGTTGACCCGTTCAAGGGCCTAGGCTTCTATGGAGCCTGTAAGGCTTGGATGGACTTGATGACACAGGCTTTGGCAAGCGAAGGGGCGGAATTAGGACTGCGTGTTTGTTCGATTCGTCCTGGAGCGGTGGAGACACCGATGCTTCGAAGGTTATTCCCTGATTTTCCTGCCGAACAATGCGTTCAGCCACGAATCATCGCCGAAGCGATTTGGGGATGCGTTTCCGAACCAGAGAATTATCCAAGCGGCGAGGCTTTTACGGTTACGGCTCAACCCTAATTTGTTTTTTTATCCACGAGAATAATACAAGTTGTATGACGCGCCTTTCCAGAGAAATTCGATTTTCGCTCGTCCCCCCGGATCCCGCCGCCTCTTCTGAATCAAAAAATTCATGGGCTGGCTGGCCGTCGACGAATGCCGTGGTACCCTCGCTCGTATTGAGTTGTGTGATCGAAGGAGATCCCGATTCGGGATCCGGTTATCTTTGTGACATTTCAATCATCGATGATTTATTGAGGTCGATAGCGACGGATCTGCTGATTTTTCAGCCCCAGCGATTTCCGACGGGCGAGTTGATGGTGTTGGGCATTTATCGGGAATTTTTGAATCGTTGGACTCACCCTGCAAGATTAGTTTCCATCTCGCTGGCGACGAACCCCTATTTAGAGTTTTCAATCCATTTAGAGCAAGATATGAATCTAACTGCACAAGATGATGTTACTGTTCAGTTGACACAGCAGTTCGAATTCTCAGCGGCGCATCGTTTGCACTGCAGCCAGCTTTCGGATGAGGAAAATCGGCAATTATTTGGGAAGTGTAACAACCCTGCGGGGCACGGACACAACTACGTTGTCGATGTCACTTTGTCTAACCAGGTGGAAGAGCAGACCGGCGCTATTTTTTCGTTGGGGCAATTCGAGGAAACGGTCAAACAGCGTGTTATCGACCAGCTCGACCACAAGCATTTGAACCTCGATGTTGATTATTTTTCGGATCTAAATCCGACAGTTGAGAACATTGCAGCCGCGGTCTTTGAGTGGCTTGACGGTCATTTTGAGCAGGCAACGCTGGAGCGTGTTCGGGTTTATGAAACCCCCAAAACTTGGGCCGAGTGTAGCCGGTAATTCAACTTGAACCACCGAAGTCTGCGTGTCGAATGAGATTCGTAATTGCTATAAGATTTTTCTTGACGAGGCCCCTGGCGAACCCATCGGTCGGTTCGCTAATTGAAAATTAATTTCTCAGAGAAATCTGGGCGCAATAACCGTTCACGAATCAAGGCGTTAATTTTCTTCTCAAATCAGGGATGATCTCGGATGGAACGAATCTCGCAAGTTGTTCGTCCGTTGCCAGGGGAGTCACCTGTTTAATCAGCGAACTCGAGACGTGGGCGTATTCGCCGTCGGCCATTAGAAAGACAGTCTCCAATTCATCGTTGAGTGCGCGGTTGGCCATCATCATTGTAAATTCGGCTGCGATGTCGGTCAGCGGACGAACGCCACGGATCATCACTTTGGCATCGCACTTCTTGACGAAGTTAACCGCTAAGCCTTCGAAGGTTTCGACTTGGACATTGTCTAGATGGGCTGTCACTCGATGGACTAAGTCCAGTCGCTCGTCTGACTTAAAAAGACCAGTTTTCTCAATATTGACACCGATTCCAATCACCAGATGGTCAACAAGTCGACTGCTTCGTTCGATAACATTAAGGTGTCCCAGCGTGATCGGGTCGAACGAGCCGGTGTAAACGGCGGTCTTCATAAGGAAATTATCCTCTTGGATGTTTTTGTAATGCAGTCGAGAGAGACTTTATTTAATACTAATAAGTGTAACGAATGCGAGTGAATAAAACGGAGTAGGGGCGAGATATCGGCTTGTTGATAATCAAATACGCCGTTTTTCGACGTTACGAGGAAAGTTTTTTAGGAAAGAGGTTGGTTTGTGGGCGGTTCAATCCATATAATTAAAGTCCCCGATGGCTTTAAAGTGGAAGTGTGATTGAAAACGGGTCCGATACTCATGCCGAAAACACTGGAAAAAATGCTACAAGCCCACCTTATGTGGAAGGACTACGCGTGATAACCGGAATCGTCGATACTGAAAAACAGGTTCATCGCATTCTCTTTGATATGCCATCGTGACACCACCCAAAGGCCAATTATACTAACGTAGAGTCTATTATTTAGTAACGGGCATCCTGTTTCCCATTGAATCGGGCTGTTTATTTTTGTCGATGATCGGATAGCTGTTTTGGCAAGTCCGACTCGCGAACGCAATTTTGAGGATAACTTCTGTGCAGAAGGGGCTATGTATCGCCGCGCTAACGATCGCTATCATCGTTTTCGCTTTATTCCTTGCCGACTTAGTTCTGGGATTTTCCGGGATGCAACAGGTTGCGCCGTTTAAATTTGCGAATATGTATATCGACATTGTTTTTGTCGTTTGCTCGTTGCTTCTAGCTCTCATGAGCTGGTTCACCCTTCGCGAGCAGGTTTAAGTACCTTACCGGTCGAAGGCCGTTTACTGTGCCTGTTCTCTGATTGCCGGAGATAGTTCTGATTGGCATTTTTCCTCGGTGAATTGCTTGCTTGGTCCGTAGGTATCCATCGGATGCACTTACTGGCTGTTTCAATTTCGCTTGCAGACGCTTGTCCCCTGCGTCAGAGAAATAAACGGAAGTTCTCAACGAGCTTGAGAGTTGCTGGTGATTACGAAATTGTTTTTCTTCTCATCGAAAACTGCGTTATCATAACGAACTTGGGATTGTTGTTTTCCACTTCTCGTTTAGCTGAGATCTCTCCATGAGCAGTCATTTGTCCCGTCGTGAATTCGCCAAAGCCGGTGCCGCTTCTGCGGTTGCAGTTTCAATGCCTTCTACTGCCGTAGTTTCGAAGCGGCCGGATAAAATCCGAGTCGGGTTTGTCGGTGTCGGCAATCGGGGTTCTCAGTTGATGCAAGCCTTTGCAACTCAGGAAGACTGCGAATTCGTAGGAGTTGCCGATGTCTATCAACCGTATCGCGAAAGAGCCAAGCAGAATTATGGAGCGAATCTGGTAGCTGTCGAGGATTATCGCAAGTTGTTGGATCGCAAGGATATCGATGCGATTGTCATTGCGACTCCTGACCACTGGCATGCGATTCAAGCGATTACTGCAATGTCTGCTGGGAAGGATGTGTACGTTGAAAAACCGTTGAGCGTGACCATTCATGAGGGGCGGCAAATGGTGGAGGCTGCAAAGCGATACAATCGGATTTCGCAGGTGGGTTTGCACCGTCGCTCGATGAAGCTCTATCGGAATTTGTCCGAATTCATGAAAACCGACCAACTGGGGAAGATCACCGTTTCGAGAGCCTATCGTTTGAACAATATGTTCCCCGATGGTATCGGGCGGATGCCCTATGAAAATCCTCCTGCCGATTTAAATTGGGATCTTTGGCTTGGGCCACGCCCCAAGCAAGCCTATCAACAGAATATCGCCCCTTATAAATTTCGTTGGTGGCAGCGATTTTCATCTCAAATGGGAAATTGGGGTGTTCATTATTTTGATACGATTCGCTGGATGCTCGGAGAAACCTCTCCGTCGTCGGTCGTAGCGATAGGTGGGAGTTTTGCGATTGACGATGATCGTACTATCCCCGATACCGCTGAGGCGGTGTTTGAATTACGTGGTGGTTCGCTGCTTACCTTCGGGCAATATGAAGCGACCAGTAATCCGGCGTTAGCTTACGGGGAGATTGAGTTTCGCGGGACGCAAGGCACCGTGTATTCTTCTTCGACGGGGTATAAGGTCCTGGCTGAGAAGCCTGGGCAATTTCAAGCAAAGGGAGCCCGGGGAAAGGCCTCTGAATTTATGCTCAATGAACCCAACGGAGTGGCTACTGCGAACCACGCGAGAAATTTTCTCGATAGCGTGAAGTCGCGTAAGCAAACACATTGCCCAATGGAAGAGGGACACCGTTCGACCACGTTCGCACACCTCGCAAATATTTCATTGGCAACCAAGTCACGGCTCGAGTGGGATTCGAGCAATGAGCGATTTATCGACAACGAGCCTGCCAATGAGTTGTTGCACTATGAATACCGCAAAGGTTTTCAGTTGCCGACATGAAAAAACGAGGTCGTTTTTGATTCCCTTTCCTCCAAAGTTTTCGGCTAGGTTTGCTTACCACTGGCCGATTGCATTGAGAGTTGCTGAGCTGATGTTGCCACCGCAAAGCAAGACCACCACGTTCTTGTCTTTTAACGAGTTACAGGACTTTATAAATCCGGCAATCGCGACCGCGGCGGCCCCTTCGATTGGAGTTTCGTCGCTCCGCCTGAATCGGAGTAATTCGGCTTTGATTTCTGCTTCTGATACCGTGCAGCATTGATCAATTATTTGTTGGCATAGCGGGAAGGTGATTGAACCGGGTTCGACACCGCCGGCCGTCCCGTCGGAAAGCGTTTCGGTAGAAGGAAGAGTTAGCAGTTCTCCTGCGTCTAGCGATTGGATCAGCACGCAGGAGTTCTCGGGTGAGCATCCGATAATTTTACAAGCCGGAATCTTAGTCTTGAGGAATGCCCCGACTCCGGAAGCCAGTCCACCGCCGCCGATTGATAAGAAAACCGCGTCGATGGAATCTAACTGACTTGAAATTTCAAAGCCAAGGGTGCCCTGACCAACAATGACGTCCATGTCGTTATAGGGTGCCACGTAAGTCGCGCTGTTTTCACGGGCATATTCGATCGCAACGAGTTCGGTCTCGACGCAATCGGACCCAGCGAAGATTATTTTTCCCCCCAGTTTTTCAATCGCCGCAATTTTAGATGGATCTGATTGGATCGGCGCATAGACCGTTGATGTCGCTCCGAGCGCTTGAGCGGCAAAGGCAACGGCTTTCCCGTGGTTACCGGTGGAGGCAGTTACAATACCCTTGGCAAGGGTTTCTTTTGGCAATCCGATTAGTTTCGCGGCAGCACCGCGGATTTTGAAAGATCCTGTGGTTTGCAGGTTTTCGTATTTGAAAAAAACGTTGGCTCCAGTGAGGTCGCTGTAACAAGTCGAGTAACGTAGTGGAGTGTTCTTTAGTAGCGGTTTGATTTTGAGTGCCGCTTCGGGAATCTGGTCGTGAATCGATTGGAGATCGGGATGGGTTGGTGATGACATGGAATCCAGAATCGCTTATTAGCTAAGGGGAGATGAGGCGGATATTTTGGAAAGACTGGCCGGAGGCTGTAGTGAACCAATTTGATTTTGGCAAACGATAAGCCTGAATTTTGGCACTTCGTGGCATGGTTTACAAACCGCGGGCCGCTTTTCTATGGATATATAAGTCTCTCCATCTGTTTCCAAGGACGAGCTGCATGATATCGGTTATCCTAGGAGGCAGTTGATTATTAACGTTGCGATTGAATTATGATGACCAAATTTCGATTACAAATTTTAATAGCCGTGCTTTTTCTGTGCAGTTGCGGAATAACCCGTAGCTATGGTCTCGATGATGATATTTTTCTTGATCGCGTTGCTCCGATATTGCAAACACGGTGCCTCGAGTGTCATCGGACAGATTTGGCGAAAGGAGATTTTTCTCTTCAGGACGCCACTGGTTTTTTCGAGGAAGGCTACGTTGAGCGAGGCGATTCGGCCAATAGTCACCTCATCGAATTGATTTCATCCCAAGGGAACCATCGTGCTGAAATGCCGAAGAATGGTGCACCGCTTGCTGCCGATCAGATTGAGACGATTCAATTGTGGATTGACATGGGAGCGCCTTGGCCGGAGGGATATAAGTTCACTTACGATGCCAAAGCTGCACGAACGCTCGATTATAATTGGTGGTCTTTTCAAGAGATAGTAAAACCTCCTGCCCCGAATTTGGTGGGTTCTCCAGACCGCCAATGGGTGCGAACCCCTGTGGATGCGTTTGTTTTGGAAAAGTTGGAAGCCAATGGTCTTTCTCCTTCTCAGGAAGCGGATCGGCGGACCCTCATTCGCAGACTCACCTACGACCTGACTGGGCTTCCGCCTACCGTTGCAGAAATCGAAGCGTTTGAACGGGATAAGTCAGAGGATGCGTACGAACAACTGGTTGACCGGTTGCTGGATTCCCCTCGTTATGGTGAGCGGTGGGCGCGGCACTGGTTGGACGTCGTTAAATATGCGGATACTTGTGGTTACGATAAAGATAAGCTGCGGCCTAATGCATGGCCGTATCGCGACTATGTGATTCGAGCTTTCAATGATGACAAACCGTATCGGCAATTTGTCCAGGAGCAAATTGCCGGCGATGTGCTTTTTCCCGGAACTGAGGATGGCGTATTGGGGCTTGGGTTTATCGCCGCAGGTCCCTGGGATTTCATTGGGCATGTCGAGGTATCCGAGTCCAAGTTGGATGGGCGGATCGCGCGGAACCTCGATCGCGACGATATGGTTTCTAATACGTTCAACTCGTTTTGCAGTCTGACCGTGCAGTGTGCTCGATGTCACGATCATAAATTCGATCCCATTACCCAAGACCATTACTACGGGCTTCAAGCCATTTTTGCAGCGGTGGATCGGGCAGACCGTGTTTACGCCGTCGATCCAAAGATTGAGCTTCAACGCGATGCCCTCAAGCATGAAATTGCGAACGCCCAAAAATCACTCGCTCAGCTAAATGAGCAAATTAATCGATCCGGTGGTCAAGCATTGGTCAAGTTGCGAGCGAGGATCGCTGCCGTTAAAGTCGACTCAAAAAAGCCAGAATTCGGGTATCACAGCAAAGTTGAAGCGCGTCAAGATTCTCAGAAGTGGGTCGAGATTGAACTCGCTCAGGCGACGGTCGTAAAACAGATCGTGTTGCATGGCGCTCACGACGAATTCAATAACATAGGGGCCGGTTTTGGCTTTCCAGTACGATTTCGAGTGGAGGTAAATGGGAGCACCATATTCGATCAGGAGGAAGTTGATTTTCCAAATCCGCAACAGGCACCGATCGCCATTCCTGTTTCCCAACCCCTCAAGTCAGTTCGGCTTGTAGCAACAAAGCTTGCGAAGCGAAGTCAAGATTATCATTTGGCAATGGCCGAGATTGAATTGCTCAATGCACGCGGAGAGAATATTGCGGGAACTGGAAAAGTGACGGCGTTGGATTCCATTGAAGCCCCGATTCGTTGGAGGAAATCAAATTTGGTGGATGGAATCTGGTATGAACCCAATGGTGCGACGTTAAAGGAATTACAAGCGGACGTGGAATCGCTAGTTCTAAATCTACTTGGGAAGTCTGGGGTTGAGCAGAAATCAAGTTTAGAAAATCGAATTTCAAAATCGCGGAAATCATTGGCGCAGTTGCCGGATGGAAAAAAAGTATACGCTGCGGCGACTGAATTTAAGTCGCAGGGGAATTTCAAGGCGACCCAGGGTCAGCCCCGTCCGGTCTATTTTCTGCCTCGTGGAGAGGTTGCCTATCCAGGTCCGATTTTGAAACCTGGGATTGTTCCTCTCGCTGCCGGTGAAGCGTCGGTAATGAAAATCAAACCGGGTGAAAATGAATCGGTCGCCCGTGCCAAACTCGCTCTTTGGCTAACTGACGAAAGCAATCCGCTGTTGTGGCGAAGTGTCGTAAATCGAATCTGGCATTATCATTTTGGTCGAGGGATCGTTGATACTCCAAATGATTTTGGTCGCATGGGTGGCGAGCGTTCTCATCCGGAACTTCTCGATTGGTTGGCGGCGACCTTTAGAGATGGCGGGGAGTCTGTTTCCGCGGGGTCATTCAAAAACCTCCACCGCTTGATTGTGACCAGTTCGGTATATCGCCAGTCCTCAAGTTATTCAGGATTAGGGATGACAGTGGATTCTGGAAACCGCTTTTTATGGCGGATGAATCGACGCCGATTATCTGCGGAGGAAATACGCGATTCTATTTTGCAGGCCAGTGGTTTGCTGAATTTAGAAATGGGAGGGGCTGGCTATTTTCTATTTCAATTGGAAAAAACTGAACATTCGCCGCATTACGAATACCACAAATTTGATCATACTGATTCTGATTCTTACCGTAGATCAATTTATCGGTTTATCGTTCGCTCACAACCAGATCCCTTCATGACTACGCTGGATTGCGCAGATTCGTCTCAGAGCACGCCCGCTCGAAACGAAACGCAAACGCCATTGCAGTCGCTGACGATGCTCAATAGTGATTTTAGTTTGGTGATGGCTGAGAAATTTGCGAATCGAATTGAATCGGAAACCGCTGACCGGTCTGTAAAAATTCAAAAAGTCGTTCGGCGATCGTTGGGTCGATATCCGACCGAATTGGAGCTAACAATGATGGATGATTTCGTTCAACAGCATGGGCTGGTGAATTTGATTCGTATTGTTTTCAACTTGAGTGAATTTGTTTTTATTGACTGATCGAATGAGAGTGAAGGAGTACGATCCGGAGGTGTGTTCGTGCTGGCGATTCTGGGTTGTTTATCAGTCGTGAAGAGTTAGGTTTATGGCAATTGATCTGTTAAGGCGAAAGTTTTTGTTTGAGAGCGCATGGGGTTTCGGTTCCCTCGCGCTCATGGATTTATTGAACTTAGAAAGTCGAGCAAGTGAGCCGGAGGGGAACCGGCCAGGCGCTACCTCTGGCATTTTGCATCATCCTCCGCGGGCCAAGAGAGTGGTTCAGCTTTTTATGGCGGGCGCTGCAAGTCATATCGATCTTTTTGATCACAAACCGGCGCTTGAAAAACATCATGGCGAGCCTTCTGATTTTGGCGAAAAAGTTGAGGCGTTTCAAAATGGTCTCGGCCCGTGGATGAAATCCCCGTTTCAATTTCGGCCATACGGTGCTTCCGGCAAGATGCTCAGCGACGCAGTTGCAGATCTTGGCTGCTGTGTTGATGAGATGGCATTCATTCACAACATGACTGGGAAAACGGGAGTCCATAGTCAAGCTACCTATTTGCAGGCTACGGGTTTTCAGCGTCCTGGATTCCCTGGAGTCGGTTCGTGGGTTAGCTATGCATTGGGGAGCGAGAACGAAAATCTTCCGGCATTTGTCGTGCTGCCTGATCATCGGGGGTTTGCAAGCAATGGGCCTAAAAACTGGGGTTCCGCTTTTTTGCCCACCAGTTCGCAAGGCACGACGATTTTTCCGCAGCGAGAGCGACCGATTCGAGATTTGTTTCCGAAAAGTGAATTGGTGACGCCGGCAAGTCATGCTCAGGGACTCAAGCTACTTGATAAATTGAATCGTGACTTCGCCACAACGCGTGAGGGAGACGAGCGGTTAGAATCGAGACTGCGAACTTACGAACTTGCGGCCAAAATGCAATTGAGTGCTCCGGAGGCTCTCGATTTGTCGTCCGAGCCGGCTCATATCATGAAAATGTACGGGCTTGATCGGGCGGGTGCGGAATATCCTGAGACCATTAATGTGCCGGAGGAAATCGAGTACTTTGGCAGGAAGTGTTTGATTGCGAGGCGGTTGCTGGAACGTGGTGTTCGATATGTCCAGATTTGGTCGGGGAACGATAACAGTTTTCCTCGACGCAACTGGGACAGTCACGAAGATCTAAAACGAGAACACGGTCCGTTGGCCCGCGGGATGGCCCGCGGGGCATCTGCGCTGATTCAAGACTTGAAACAGCGAGGGTTGTTGGACGATACGATCGTGTTGTGGACGACAGAATTCGGGCGGATGCCATCGACGCAAGGCAGTACTGGGCGGGATCACAATCCCCATGTGTTTACGAATTGGTTATGTGGCGGGGGCATTCGTGGTGGCATGTCACATGGTGAATCGGATCAGTGGGGATTTAAACCACTCGACCGGGAGAACCCAACACAGGTTTACGATATTCACGCGACGCTGCTTCATTTATTGGGCTTGAATCATTTGAAACTGACAGTCCGACATAATGGAATCGATCGAAGATTGACTGACGTGCACGGGCACGTCATTCGTGAGATTATTTAACGTAGCTCCAGTTGTGACAGTTCGAAAAAATTGACGAAGAGATGGAAGAACAAGATCAAGCAATCATGGGAATTGCTGAAGACTTAACTAAATGAGGTGACCAGGTGATTTTAAGATTTACCGTGTTTTTATTTGTCGGATTCATGTGCGGTCTGGGGGGCGTTGGTGGGCAGGAGAGTCAAGGAAAAGAGGAACTGGGTTTTCGAGATCTTTTCAATGGGAAGGATCTAACCGGTTGGGTCGACGTGAATACATCACCGGAGACATGGTCGGTCAAAGATGGATTGTTGGTGTGCACTGGCAAGCCGATTGGCGTGATGCGATCGGACCGACAGTATGAAAATTTCATTCTTGAAATTGAATGGCGACACATGCAGCCTGGGGGGAATTCAGGTGTCTTTTTATGGTGTGATGCGATTCCCGATCCGCGAATTCGATTGCCTAAAGGCATGGAGGTTCAGATGCTCGAACTGGATTGGGTCAATCAACATAAAAGGAAAGATGGGTCCTTGCCTCCGATTGCTTACGTGCAGGGCGAATTGTTTGGGGCGGGAGGGATGACTGCGACACCTGAAAATCCTCGTGGGAATCGCAGTAAATCGGTGGAGCACCGTTGCAAAGGTGTGGGGCAGTGGAACCGATATGTTGTGGTGGCGGTTGACGGGAATGTGAAATTATCGATCAACGGAAAATTCGTAAATGGGATCCGGGACGCTTCGGTAAAAAAAGGGTATTTGTGTTTGGAGTCCGAGGGGCGGGAAATCCACTTTCGTACTATCAAAATTATGGAACTTCCTGATGGAATGGCAGATGAGTCGAACACAGCACCTGTGATCAAGTAAAATATCGAAAGGAAGAGAGGGGATGGCGCGTTCGATGAAATCCAGCGCTCCCTAGGGTACAATCAGTTTTTAAAAATCGTCAATAACTATCTCAGAGTTTTGCATGTCAAAAATTTCACGTCGTCAATTCGTCGCTGGTGGGCTAAGCGCGGGAGTAATGATGTCATTGCCCGCAAGTTCATTGAGAGCTTCTCGCCACATGAGTGCGAACGATTCAATCAATGTGGGTTTCATTAGTTGTGGCAGTCGCGCTGGCCAGCTGGCAAAACAGTTTTCCAAAGTGGATGGAGTGAATATCACCGGCTTGTGTGATCCGGATTTAAGCCGCGTTGATAAGATGAGCCGGGAGTATAAAAAGGCCGAAGGCTGGGCGGACATGCGAGGCCTTTGTGACAGTGATAATGTTGACGTAGCTGTTGTGGCAACTTGTAACCATTGGCATTGCCTTGGAGCCATTAGGGCGATGGAAGCGGGCAAGGATGTGTATGTAGAAAAGCCACTTTCCCATAGTCAGTGGGAAGGTGAGCAGACCGTAGCGGCATCTCGCAAGTACAACCGAATCTGTCAAATTGGAACGCAGCAACGGTCCGATCCGATGCAGGCTCAGGTCAAACAATTGCTTCATGAAGACAAGGCGATTGGAGATCTCAAGGCCTGTCGTGTAAATCGATTCGGTGTCCGGGCCTCGATTGGAAAACGCGAAACTCCGCTGAGTGTTGACAAAAACATCGCTTATGACCTTTGGCTTGGCCCTGCTCAAGACAAACCGATATTCCGCAAGAGCCTGCATTACGATTGGCACTGGGACTGGAATACCGGCTCAGGCGAAATGGGCAATTGGGGTGTGCACGTTCTCGATGATGTTAGGAATAATGTCTTTTTGGACAAAGTAACTCTTCCGCAAAAGATCTTTGGCGGTGGCGGTAGAATTGTTTGGAATGATGCTGGCGAGACGCCGAATGTTCACTTTGTTTATTTTGACACGGGCGGAATTCCGGTGGTCATTGGACTTTCCAATCTGCCATCAGTTCCCGGTGGAAAAAAATCCGCTCCGCATCCTGGACCTGGTAGCGGATACATTGTTTATGGCGAAGGTGGATACTATCACGGACAGCGGGGGAGGGGGGCCGCGTACGATAATGATGGCAAGTTGATTAAACAATTTAGTGGAAACAGTGGTAATGGTTTACATCAGCAGAATTTTCTAAATGCAGTAAGAGATCGAGATCGCTCGCAACAGAATGCGGAAGTCGAAGTGGGTCACCACAGCACGGGTTGGTGCAATCTCGCGAATATTGCATTTCAATGTGGTGATAAGTATTCTTCCGATCAGGCCAAAGAGATCGATATAACGCAGTGGTCAACCTTGATGAACGAAATGAATGCCCACACGCAAGTTCATGGCATCAAAATGGAAAGCGACCAAATTCGCTTGAGCCCGATGCTGGAGCTTAATCCTGAAGCCGGAAGGTTTATCGGGAAGGAAGCGAAACGGGCCAACCAGTTCATTAAACGGGAATATCGAGCCGGTTATGAAGTTCCCGAATTAGTTTGAGCGATCAAAAATCGCTGCTTGTTGCCGGGGCTCATGAAGGGTCATTGTTTTAATTATTCAAGGGGGTAATGCCCCGGTGCCCGTGGGAGTTATTCATGTTCCGATGTTATTTGCAGAGGTTTTGTCTTGTTTTGCTGATTGGCTTGTTGTCTGCTGTTTTGGGAGGGCAGGGAGTTATCGCGCAAGAGGAAGCCAAGTCAAAGAATTCTCAAAATCCGAGAGTCACTAAAAAACAGAAAAACGGTGGCGCGAAAAAGGCGCCCGCTCCGTTTCGTTGGGTGAATCGGCTGCAACCGTCGGGAGTGAAAATCCCAGGTCTACGGCATGGAACGTTCGAGAGTCCGAGCCTGAATACGAAGGTGGGTTACTGCATTTACCTTCCTGCGGAGTATGCAAAATCGGTGGGTTCGAAGAAAAGATATCCAGTGGTTTACTATCTTCACGGAGGGCGTCCTGGAAGTGAACTCAAGTCGATCAAGTTAATTGCTGAAATTAACCGTGCGATAGCTACCGGAAAAGTTGCACCGATGATTTATGTATTCGTCAACGGTGGCCCTGTCAGTCATTACAACATGCCGAATGATCGCCGAGCGCAGGGCGCGGATGTTTTTATCAAAGAATTGATCCCTCACATCGATTCGACCTATCGGACAATCGCAGCGCGTGCCGGCAGAGGGATTGAGGGTTTTTCACAAGGTGGTCGCGGGACGGCGCGGCTAATGTTTCGGTACCCGGAATTGTTCTGCAGTGCATCCCCCGGTGGTGGTGGGCATGCAACAGAAAAAAAGATATCCGAGAGTGGCGGACAAGAATCGCCAAAATTAAGTTTTGCCAAAGGAGATAATACTTGGGATTTAGCTTCGGTCTACTTAGATAAATTAAAATCAAATACCGGACTAGCACCGCTGAATATTCTGGTCCACGTTGGTGATAAAGGGTTTAATTATGAAAATAATTTAGAGTGGATGGCCTATTTAGAATCACAAGGGATCAAACATCAAAAAATAATCGTACCCGAGGTTGGGCACAGTGCGATGGAAATTTATAAAAATCGTGGACTCGAGATCATGAGGTTTCACGAGAAGAACTTTGGTGTTGGAACAAAGTAAAATTTGGTTTTGGTTGGTTGGTCGATGTGATCGTCATGGTGTCAGCCAAAGAGAAGCGGGTTTTTTATTTTTAGAAAAGAGAGTAGTAAGATGGCCGAGACTGAAACGCTGGGAATTGACGGAGACAATTACTGGCTTAGCGAAGAACAGATTGCGACCTATCACCGAAAGGGTTACATCGTGCTTGAGGAAGTGATCACAGAGCCCGAGATCGCGACGTTTGAGAGTGTCTACCAGGCATTCATTGCGGGCGAGGTTCCTGGAATGGGGCGAGATTTTTGCGACATGAGCGGGCCGTACGATCGAAGTTTTGAGGATTTTCAACTGGTTAATGCTGTGCTGCCACGTAAGTATCGACCCGAATTGGTTGGAAATATTTACGAACGTCGTGCCGAGTCGATCGGTCGTCAGTTAATTGGGGATCAAATTACTCTTGATTACGATCAGTTTCTCGCAAAGCGACCTAAAAAAGGTGGCGCGAAATTCGCGTGGCATCAGGATTTGGGTTATTGGCCGACTGGTACCCCCGATACGGTGACGACGACCTGTTCACTGGCACTTGATGATGCCGATGAGGATAACGGTTGTTTGCAAGTTGTTCCTGGCTCTCACCTAGAAACGGATTTGCGGCCTCACCGGCCAATGCTATCTTCGGATGATGTTGACAACCGTGAAGACTCGCACGTGTTGACGGCCGAATTGAAGCCTGAGGATCAAGTCGTTTTTTTACCGGTTAAACGCGGTAGTATCAGTGTGCATAATGAACGCATTGTTCACGGCTCAGGGGGGAATCAGTCGGAACGCTGGCGACGAACCTACATTGTTGCTCACCGATCCAAGCAAACCGTCGACTTTGAACGTGAAATTGGATTTACACATTCCCACAATGACAAGATCAGTTGGTCAACGCATCTTGAGTCGTTGAAGTGAAATTCGATTGAGTGTTAGGCGATCGAAATTCCAGACCTCGAGGTCTGACTCGAAGTATCATTTGATCGGTAGCGGCGGGCTGTCAGAGCGCTTAACGTGCTTCTCCAGGAATTGATAGAATTTATCTCTGGACTTGTCTAATGCTATTTTGGTGGCAGCGCCGTGGCGAACCGCTTTGTCGATCATGTCGGTTGACCCAATTCCCAAGCCGCGGGTGATATCTAACAGGCCCTTGATTTGCGGATCGTTGTTGATCCGATCGACCTCGGCCCCGTCGACGTCGTTGTGGGACGCGTGGGACTCGAAGGTGACGACTTGCTTCCATTGACCTGGTTTGATCTGTGCAAAGAAACACAGCTCAACTCGGGCGTCGTTGCCGCTCATTTCACTGACCACTCGGGCGGTCGAGAAACCATTGATTTTTTCTGACTCGGCAATTTTTGCTGCACTCTGCCACCAGTCGGACTCCGGTTTTGATTTGTTGCTTTTTGAATTGCCGCTAATTCCCAATTCCTTAAGAAGCGGGTTACCCGATAAGAGGTCGTTCAAATCCGATGGCATTTTCGAATTCATTAGCTGGCTCATCAAGGTGTTGATGTCACCCGGCATTAGATTGGGTTGATTGGGTTCGATACGCACTAACATCGAGCCGGTTCCTTGAAAATCAAGCGGCTGACAGAGTTGGTATTCGATCAAAGCAACCCTGGTCCTCCATTGAGTTTCTGATTGTTCCTGTGAGATCGTTAGTTTGTCAGAGAGGTCGAAGGTCTCCTTTTTCCAATCAACTTTTTTGGATTCAAGATCTCGTTGGATGGCTTTGATCGATCGCGTGGTGACTCGATCGATATTGTGCTTCCAGGCAACTCCAGCCATTTGGTGGCGATCACGTGTTTGCTGATAAACTTTTCGTAACTCGGTTGCCGGGAAATTAAGCAGAGTGAAAGGTTTCAATTCGGCATTTTGATTTTTCTGTTTGGACTCGCGCTCGTTCTCAATACGCGCCATTTCACGATCTACAAATGTCACCAACTCTGCATTTTCCTTGCGGGATTTCCACCAAGCTTCCAATCGAAAAAGATGATTAGACATCGCTTCCGTTTCTTTTTCAGATTCCTCCTTGAGATGGACTTGATAAAACTCTGGGTGGGTTTTATCAAGCCATGATCGACGGACCATAATCGTTAATCCATCGCGATTGGAATTCCCTAAAATGATGCCGTAGAAGCGTTTGCCGTCAATTGTGATGACTTCGTCGACGGCGAGGGATTTTTTCGAACTGGATGGCAGCTGGGCTTGCAGCGGCGAAATAGAGTAAACCAAGACAATCAGAACGGTCACTGGCGTCCAGAGATTTAAGCCGGTAGCGATTGAGTGGGAAAAGCTATTCATCCCTGAATTATAGCTTTGACTGGCAAAGCAGGCAGTTAATCTCGCGATTTAGAGTGCGTTCATTTTTGGAGTGGACTGTGTTTTTGCGAGAATGTCACCAAAAACAAACGATGGGCCACGCTTGATTACGTATTTCCGCGGAAGAAAATTTCTCAGAAGGCGCAAAAACAAACGTGACACTGCTGATAAGTTCGTTCGCAGGTCACGTTTGGTATGATGGTCAATTGAAAAGAGTCAGCGGGACGCCCCGGAGGCGGATGGGATTAGAGCGTTGGGGGACTGATACCCGCTGACTGACAATAAGAGAATGCAATCTCTGTGCCAATCGGCAAGTTTTTTGTTAAGTTGCTAAAACGACCGGAGTTCAGACGTAATTTTCATTCAACATCATTTTTGGGGGACTGGAAGTTGTCTCGTTTTGAGAAATTTGTCTCACATTGAGACGGTTCTGAGGCTGAGATTTGCTTTTTAACGATGAGTTGGCCGAAGGTGGCAAAACTAAATCGATGGTTACAAGGAAAAGAATGTTAACGGTAGAAAACAACGAAGGCGTCAGCACGATTCGAATGGATGACGGAAAAGTCAATGCAATGGATTTAACGTTTTGTCAGTTGTTGACGGATTCGTTGAGGTCGATTGAAGAATCCGACGTTTCCGCTGTTTTGCTGACTGGTAACGATCGTGTTTTTTCCGCCGGTGTCGATTTGAAGAAGTTGTTGAAACTCAAGGATCAGCAGCGAGAGGCGTTTCTGAGAGCGTTGATTGAGTGTTTTGAGACTGCATTTCGATTCTCTAAGCCGATTGTCGCTGCGATCAATGGTCCTGCTATCGCGGGGGGGTGTGCTTTGGCGTTGGCTTGTGATGAGCGGCTGATTGCGAGGGATGTGAAAATTGGAATGCCAGAGCGACGATTAGGAGTTCCGTTACCGACGATTGCTATCGAGATGATGCGATTTTCACTTGGGAATCGCGGGACTCAGGACGTGGTGTTTGCTGGAAAGACATATGTAAACGAGGAGGCGATCTCAGCGCGTTTGGTGAATGGGTTGTGTTCTCCAGAAAAACTAATCCAAGACTCGATAAAAGCAGTGCAATCGCTCGCAGAATTGCCGGAATCAGTTTTTCAAATAACAAAGCGGCAGCTGAGGGCACCGGTCATCGATCGATTGGCCCTGCATTCGCCTCAGTTCGACCCTGAAGTTTTTAAGGTCTGGAATCAACCCGAAACCGATGCAACGATTCAGCAATATATTGACGGCCGGCTCTAGTTTTCGCCTAGTTATTTTTTTGCGTTGCCTGTTGAGATCGATGTCGTAAAAACGAAATTATTTTTTTCGCGGCGATTGGAAAAGTGCCCAGCATTGAGAACGCCAGGGTCAGCTGGATAAGCTGTGGCCCCGAGAAGACGGCTTTGATTCCCTCTTGCTGGAGCGTAGCGAGATTTGGGATTCGCGAACCCGCGTAGACGTACACGATTGTCCCCGCGAGCATTCCGATTTGACTGACCCACCAAAATGTCAGGATTTTAATTTTAGTTAATCCCATCACCGCGTTGACAACAAAAAATGGAAAGACGGGGATCAGCCGCATCATGAATAGGTACGAATTCCCTTCCCGTTCTATGGCTTCGTTGATGATCACGATGCGGTCGTGAAATCGTTTTTGAAACCAGTCACGAAAAAGATACCGGCTGATAAGAAATGCGATCGTCGCGCCGGCTGTCGATGCGAAACTAATCAATATGAGACCGGGTAGAAAATCGAAAAACCAGGCATAAAGCAGGGACAGGGCCGTCGCTCCTGGGATCGAAAGTCCAGTAACGGCGACATAGATAAAAAATGCGACCGCATAAACCAGAAGGGGATTAGACTGAAAAAACTCTTTTAACTGGGTTTCTTGCTGAGCCAGATAATCGAGGTTCAAATAGGAGCGAGATAGGTAACTCAAGAACGCAAAAAGCAGCACAATGACAACAATGAGCCATTTTTTGTTGTGTTTGTGTAATTTTGTCGGTTCCGCAGAGAGATGATCTTCTTGACCCGAGGCTTGATTTGAGTTTGAATTCATTGCGACGCTTCGTGTCCAAGTGATAATAAAAACCGGCATGACAGTCGAGTCAACGACGCCAACTGATGTTTCAGATTGAGGAACCCACGTGAATTTGTCAATTCGAACCTGTGATTGCCGGTTTTGGTGTTTAGGATACCAGACATCCTTCATTTTTTGCGCTGTGCTGATTCTTGAGTTGCTTGTACCTAATTCCGTTAACGCTCGACAGGTGCAACAGGGCGATACCAAGAAGACCACTTTAACCGAAGCGGCTGAAAATCCCAATGTGCTAACCAAAACGGTTCCGCGACGGGTCTCAAAGTCAAAGAGACAATGGAAATCTCAGCTCACAGAAATCGAGTATGAGGTCACGCGCGAAAAGGGAACCGAACGAGCCTTCACTGGATTATATTGGGATCATCGGGAGCAAGGGGTTTACCTGTGCAGATGTTGTGGACAGGAACTGTTTGATTCACGGGCGAAATTCAAGTCGGGGACTGGATGGCCAAGTTACTATCAGCCCAGAGAGCAGGGGGCAATTAAAGAAAAGGCCGACTACACGTTGGGGGCTGTTAGAACAGAAGTCGTCTGTCGGCGATGCGATGCCCATCTCGGCCATGTCTTTGATGACGGCCCTGAGCCAACCGGCCTCCGCTACTGCATCAACTCAGTCGCATTGGATTTTTGGCGAGGGCGAAATGAACCGAGAGACACACCGAACAATTTCAATCTGACTGAGGGGGGATTTGAATCCGCCGATGCGCTCATCGAGGGCCTGCTTGGCGCATTGGAAAGTGAATCGAAACTGAAAATTCTGAGATGCACGTGCTGGGATCAACTCAGCCCTGACACTCGTTCTCGCCTCTTAATTTCAAAACGCCCTCTAACCCCCAAGGGTGTGAAAGCACTCACGTTAATGCCCCGTCAGATTGAGCTGCCCGATTCAGTTGAATTTGGGATCAAGCATGTGGGTGACATCAAGTTGATTTATGAGGACGGAGATGAGGCAATTATTTGGTCTTATGGAATGTACCAAGGTCGCTTTTATCTTGCGGTTCCACAACGGAAAGAAAAGTAGCCCTTCAGGTTAGGCGGAATCCGATAGTGCTGCTCTGTTCGCGCAAGCCAATCAATTGATGTTGAGTTGTCTCATGCCGTCGGCTTTTAGAGATTTATCTTTGACAAAATAGTTGAAGCTTCGAGCGTTGAGGCGATCCGGATTCAGGTCACCGAGAAATTTTCGATGTATCAAGTTAGCGTCGCTTCTACTGTTCCCTTTAATGGTGATCATTTCGGCGCCGCCGTTATACGTGATTCGATCGGCGGTAATGTCGAGTGCATCACTTTCAAAGGAAACGTTACCACTGGCGAGCAGTTCAACGCTTTGATCCTCTTGATTGCGGGGTCCCCATTTGTCGATCTCGAGTGTCTCGCATTGGAGCGTTACGCTTCCTGGATTTCGATTGGCTTGATTGGGGATGTTCCAATTGGAAGTGATGTCATAGAAAACGTCGGCTCCGCCGTCCGCGATTAAGCGGTCGCCCTGGCTATCAATTTCCATTTCCCTCTCAAAGTCAATTTGGATAAAACTCAGAGCACCCAAGTTCGGTTTTTGCTGTTGATCGAAGGACAGTGAGGGCAGTCCGGAGTTGTCGGCATTCAGTCGGTGGATGGCAATCTTTCCGGGGCCCACCAATTGGGTTTTGCCAGATTCTATATTGACGGTGGCCAGCGCCATTTGTGCCTGTACTGTTTGGATTTGCTCCCGTTTTGCATTGAAATTTTGTCGAAGGATCCTGACAGGTTCGGGGTGAACGGGATCAGGAAGTAGTCTTCGATTGTTCTGGAACGCTCGATCCAAATTAGGGATGTGATTCTTGAATTTGAATTCGCGGATCTCCGGTGAAGCGTTTTTTGAATTGCGAAACGAAAATCGCTGGCGGAGTTCAACGGACATGGCGTCGCTGTGGGTTTCGAGCGTTGCGATTGCTCCGTCAGGCGACTGCTGTTGAGTTTTTGCATGTACTTCCTGCTGAAAGTAGATGGTAGAGCCATCGAAGATCATCCCATCATCCCATTGGACATTTAACTGCGTGGAGTCTTGCTGCAGAGGGGGGGTTCCAGCTTTGCTAAATTTAATGGGTGTGACCTGAGCCTGTTTTTTAGGATTGAAGTTCAGCGTGCCTTTGCCGCGGATCACAATCTTGTCAAGTTGTTCGTTGACTTCGATTCGCTTTCCAGAAATGCTGAATTCAGCTGAGGATAATTCCGCGCCCTCGGGCCGATCACTGACGATGGTAAGCAGATGAAACTCACTGTTGTCAATTTTTTTAAGTTCGACCTCGCTGCTGTTTTTGATTTCAAAGGGTAAATTCTGTTTCTGACCTACAGCGTTGTTTGCATCGAAGGATTTTGTTCCTCGTTTGATCGTGACCCCGCCCTGGATCAGCATTTTTTTTACCTCGGTTTGAGATTGGTTGTTTGTGAGCAGAATCGTTAATCTCTGTCCGCTGAACTCGAGTTTGGGCGAATCGGTTAGTCGTGGGTTCAAATCGGGACGAGGCTTAAGCAGAGCCGTCTGGGAAGTCTGTGTGTTGCGATTGTCGGTTGTGCTGGCACTGAGAAGGTTCCGTGGACGGGCAGATTGAGCCAACCCGCGAGGCGTTGTGGGAAGCCGTCGGTTACTTTGGTTGGAAGCGGAAATGGGCGTGGAAATGGGCGTGGAAATGGTTGGTGGAATGTATCCGAGTTGCCCGCTGTTTTGTGGACGGAATTGGTTGGGCGGCGTCGGAGTGATCATTCTTTTGCCAACTATGGGTGCTTTTAACCAAATAGCAATCAGCTCTTCCGTTTGCCCCTCAATTTCGGGTGAGCGGAGATTGGTCGTTCCCTTCGTTGTAAGTTGAAGGGGGACGTAGTTTGGTTTGGCGGAGGGGACGGTTGGGGCGGTTAAATTTGGGGCGGTTAAACGCTGGTCGTAAGTCTTGCGAATCTGCAAGTTAATTTGGTCGGCACTGATACTCGTTTGAGCGTCGGTTGAGATGACCGATTGACCAGACAGCACCAGATCGAAAATGTCTATACTTTGTGGATTCTGCACCGTTCTCAAATTATTCTTCCATGAAGCCGCGATCGCGTCCTGGTTGGTTTTTCCTGCAAACTTTATCCATCCAGGGCCGACAATTTGCAAATCGCCCAATGAGCCATCTTGTTTTGCTTGGTAGTTTAATAATTCCGCTTCCAATTGCATTTCGTCGGATTTGATTTGTACGGGAAGTCCGTCGGGCGTTTGGTTTTTTTGGCCGGAAAATAGATTTGTTTCTGGATCAAATGTGAGGATGTTTGCTTTGATCGATGCCGAAGGAGTTGTGATCGTCGCCGGCGCACCGTTGGCAACTAGTCGTGATAGCTCGGATATTTTTGTTTTGGCATGAGCGATTTTAAGGGGCGTTGATTGAGTGTTCGAAGGGGACCCAAATATCAATACGAGGTGGTCACACTCTATTTTGTTTTGTTGAACGGGTTGGTTGGCAGTGACGGAATCGAAGAATTCAGCTTGTCCAGTTTCGAAATCAAATTTAAAGGGGCCGCTGCATGTGACTTCAATTGGCCCGTTTTTACTTTCGATTTTATTTTTCGATTGGGACGTTGAAGTGAATGTTGTTTGGGATGCGTTGGACGGGGTTGCGGTTTTTCCGGATTCAGGTTCCAAGTGAATTTTCTCGATTTTTGTCAGTTGCAGGCTGTTGATTCCAGTGATGTTAGAAAAGTCGGCTAACGCAGTAGAGGGGTGGGCAAGTTCGACCGACAAGTCACTGCCGATGCCGAGACTCTCGCCAAACTTAAACTCGACCGCTTCTGGTGTTGTGATTCGATGTGCATCTATGGTGACGTTGCGTGTCGCGATGTAAATCAATGACTCGCCGTTGGCTTCATCGGAGAGGGAGTAAATCTCTACCTCTCCCTGTAACTTGCAAAGTACGGGTTTTATCCCGTCGAGATTCATGCCGTTAAAAGGTTGGTTGAACTTGATGTTTGCTCCTTCGGTGGAGCGTACGATGAAGGGCCGTTTTGCAGAGGTGTTTTCGCCACCATCGCGTACTGGCTCTTCGCCACTAACGAACGTGAATGGCGAAAACTCGACAGAGCCGTCTGCACAATTTTTTCGTTTTTGAAATAGAATAATGCCTTCATCGAGTTTGAGTGTGGAACACGGTTGGAGTTCCCAATAGTCCGAACCCTCTCCCAGTAAGCTAATGATTCGCGATTTGTCTTGATGAAGTGGTACCGTGTCGTCGTCTAAATCAGATTCGACTTTTGTAATCGTTCTTTGCGGTCCCTCGAACCACGGGACGGCGAATTTTTCATAACAAGAATAAAGACATGTGATTGCAGCTAGCGCCATCAAATATTGCGCAACGGGATTGATTCGTTTTGGGAGTGCGATTTTTTGAGTTTGCGCAGTAGCCAAGTTAAAAATCCTTTTTCAACGGCAGTCGTTGGTTCTTCGTTGCCGTTTCAGTCGCGTGTCATCCTGACATTTGTCTTCAAAGTTCGGGCAAGTCGTTTTTGTCAGGCGTCGTAGTAGGTCTGCAGTAATTCTTGCCAGCGATTTTGAGATTTCAAAATCAATTCAATCAGTTCTCGGATCGCTCCGGAGCCACCTTTCGATGTCGTTGTGATATGAGCCATTGATTTCAATTCGGGGGCGCCATCAGCAACCGTGGCGGCTAAGCCAACTTTCGATAAGAGGCCAAGGTCAGAGAGATCGTCACCGATGTAACAAACTTGGTCGAGTGTTAGTCCCATTTCCTGAATGACCTGGAGTCCGACGGGTAGTTTGCTTTCGGAGCCTTGCCGAACAATCTCAACTCCCAGTTCCACCATTCTGATTTTCACGATATGTGAGGAACGCGCCGTGATGATTCCGAATTTATGGCCGGACCGTTGCCACAGCTTAATTCCCATCCCGTCGCGAACATGGAAGGTTTTCGACTCAATCCCTTGGTTGTCAAAACTAAGGTTTCCGTTCGTTAAGACTCCATCTACATCCGACAGGATCAGGCGGATTGGTTGCATCCTCTGATCGATTTTCATTTACGCCAGCCATCTTGCAAAGTTCAAAAAATTCAATGTGTTAGGTTATCTTAGAAGCCTATCGGGGAGCAACGTTGGAAGAGGGGGCATGCAACGCTAGCACTTTCTTTTTTTACTCGATTCAGCCTTAGCGTCGGTCGAGAAATCGCTACGGGGGTGGGAGCTAATTAGTTTTGGGCGACGACAAAAATGCAGTCAAACGTCAGTTCGAGTCGATTATTCTTGGCCAGTCGATTCTCAAAAACGGCTTTAAACTGGCGGTATCGTTCCTTGCCTAATAAGCCCGGTTGACGATTGGACGAAGCGTTGGTGGCACCGAGGTTTCGAATCCCCCGAAATAAATCGTCAACTGAATGATAAATGAGCTGCCGGTTCTCCCGCCTGATTGCGATATTTTTCAACTCAAGTTCTTCGAGAACGCGTTCAATGGTTTGCGGGTTTTCGAATTTGTGGATGCGATCCGAACGATCTCCAATCGCTTCCCACGCAGAACGGATTTCAATGAAGGTGGATGGGCCAAAGGTGGAGAGCAAAAGGTTAGCGTTCGGCTTGGCGATTCGATTCATTTCGGTGAGTGCCCTTGCCGTATCGCACCATTGGATGGCTGCATTGGAAAATATGATATCGGCAAAATCATCGGATAATGGGGTGCGTTCAAGATCGCAGCAGATGAAATTGACTTGTGGCACCTTTTGACGGGCCATTTCGATCATTCCCGGAGCGATGTCGATCGCGGTCATGTCGTAATCACTGGTTTGCCTCAGTTGTTGGAGCGGCCAACCGGTACCGCATCCGAGATCGACGAGCGTCCCTTGGGAGTGGTCAGGGATTGCGTCGATCAAAATTTCTGCCATTTCATTTTGCAGTTGCGCAGCTGTATCGTAGGTCGATGCGGCACGACTGAATTGGCGAGCGATTTGATCTTTGGCAAGTTTCATAGGTCAGTATTGGCAAATCGTTTTAGCGCTTCAATGTACCCATTGGTGGATTCTAGAAAAGGGATGTGTCCTGTGTCCATTTTGACGAACGAATGTTTTTTGGGTAGATGTTCGTAAAGGTAGTGGCTGGCTCCGGAGGGCACGAGCGTGTCATTTTTCCCGGCAATAATTTGGGTATCGACCGTCAGATTTTGTAGCTGGGGTCGTAGATCAGTATTGGCAAGAATCGTGAGTCCGTTTTGAAGTGTCGCTACCGATGGAGTGTGGTGGGCTACTAATTGAGCGGTTAGGTCTTTTGCGAATTGACGAAAAATTCGCTGCTGAGCTCGATCTGCTCGATAGAGTTGGAGTCGCAAGAACGATTGCAGTGCTTTTGGGTAGTCACCGCGAAAACTGATGGCGAGTTTTTCAAATGCTTCCCTTTCGACGCCGCATTCCCAATCAGCGCCAGCGAGAAATCGCGGGGTCGTCGATATCAATTGAAGCTTCTTAATTCGCTCCGGACGTGTCAGGGCGGCATTAATCGCGATTGTGCCGCCGAGCGACCACCCGGCCCAGACTGCTTGGTCGGGCGCACGATGCAGGACGGCTTCGGTTACTTCCGCTAACGACATTTCGGGATGAGCGAGAGGCGAATCTCCGTACCCGGGAAGATCGATGATGTGCAGTTCGAATTCAGGTTCGAGTTGGGGAATGAGGGTACTCCAGATCGCGGCGTTGACGCCCCATCCGTGAAGCAGGACGAGGGGGATTGTCATTGGCCCCCTCCCGCAAGTGCGAGCATGGCATCGGAGCCGAGTACATCGATGAGTTGATCAAGGTCGCTCTGACGATGCTCACATGAAATCGTAATTCGAATTCGCGCGGTACCGTCAGGCACGGTGGGTGGGCGGATTGCAGTGATCCAGATTCCCTGTTGTTGGAGTAATTGCGTTGCTTGGATCGCGGTTTTTGAATCGCCGAGAAGGACTGGCTGGATTGCAGTTTTGGAATCAACGGTTGGGTAATGGAGCTTCGCGACGGCCTGTCGGAAGTAATTGATATTTGAATTCAGTTTCTCCCGGCGCTCCGGTTCCGTTTGAAAGATATGAATCGCAGCGCGCGATGCGGCAACGACCGCAGGGGGCAGGGCGGTCGTGTAAATATAAGATCTAGCTTGCTGGAGCAGTGAATCGATGTAGACGGCATCGCCCGCGATGAAGGCGCCAAAGCTACCCGCCGCTTTTCCAAGTGTGCCCAGCATTAACACGCCAGCACCGACGGAGATCCCGTGTTGTTCAAGCGAGCCGGCTCCCGTTTTACCGAGAACTCCGAAGCCGTGGGCATCGTCGACGAGCAACAGGGTTTCTGTTTGGCGGCAGATTTCCGTGAGTTCGCGAAGTGGCGCCTGGTCGCCATCCATGCTGAAAACACCGTCGGTGGTGAGAAGTTTTTTATTAGCGCTTGATTTCAGGAGAATATTTTGGGCATGGGCAAAGTCAAGGTGGCGATATCTTTTCAAGTTGGCTTCGCAATATCTACCTGCTTCAACGAGAGAGGCATGGTTCAAACGATCTTGCAGAACCAGGTCACCTCGTTTGAGAAAGGTCTGAGGAATTGCGAGGTTGGCCATGTATCCGGTCGAAAATGCAATTGCCTTTTCTGCTCCCGTATGCGCCGCGAGTTCATTTTCTAATTCTTGATGAATATCTTGATGGCCACAGATCAGGTGGGATGCGGCGGCGCCCGTTCCTCGATCTGTAGTGGCCTCGATCGCGGCGGCGGAAAGGGCAGGATGGTTGGCGAGCCCAAGATAGTCGTTGCTGCAAAAGTTCAGATAGGTTCGACCTTTAATTTTCAACTCGCGACCGACAGGGCTTTGGGTCGCGTGCCGCTGTCGCCAAGTCTTTGCCGCCACTCGGTTTCGGTGTTGTTGAATTAGTTGTTCACGCCAGGGCATATTCGAACTACCGAATCGAGGATGGAAGAGAGTGTATCTCGATGATTTCCTGGTTTATCCGCCTTCACCGTGATGACAACCGCACGATCCTGCATCCTGATTTGAATTGCAAGAATCCACCGTTTCGCTGGGTGCCTCTGGCGAGGTGCTGTTAATCCCAAGCCGCCGGAATAATTCACGGTCGTGGTTTACGGTCGCGTTACCGGTCGTTAATAATTGTTCGCCGTAGAATAACGAATTAGCACCTGACATAAAGCACAATGCCTGCATTTCGTCGTTCATTTCTTCGCGTCCAGCGGAAAGTCGGACGTAAGAAGTCGGCATCAGTATTCTCGCGACCGCGATTGTTCGAATGAAATCAAAGGAGTCGATATTTTCGAGATCTGCCAAAGGTGTGCCCGCAATTTTAACCAAGTTATTTATCGGAACGCTTTCCGGAGGAGGGTCGAGATTGGCAAGTGTGGTTAATAAACCGACACGGTCGTTTTGCGATTCGCCCATGCCAACGATTCCGCCACAGCAGACTTTCATCCCTGCTTGTCGGACATTTTCGAGTGTTTCGAGGCGGTCGTCGTAGGTTCGCGTCGAGATGATTTCTCCGTAATACTCCGGGGAGGTGTCGAGGTTGTGATTGTAATAATCCAATCCCGCTTCGTTTAATTTATCCGCATGTGCTTCGGTTAGCATTCCGAGAGTGGCGCACGTTTCCAATCCTAACTCTTTTACGGCAGCGACTGCTTCTGCGACCGCAGCAATATCGCCGTCCTTGGGGCTCCGCCACGCGGCTCCCATGCAAAACCGTCCGGCGCCGTTAGATTTGGCTTTTTTGGCAGCCTCGATGATCTGTTCGACCGGCATTAAGCGTTCGGGCTTGAGGCCGGTCTTATAGCGAGCGCTCTGCGGGCAGTAGGCGCAGTCCTCTGGGCAAGCTCCGGTCTTAATACTTAGCAAGCTACTGAGCTGGACTTGATTGGGGTCGTGGTGTGCGCGGTGAACCGTTTGAGCCTGGAAAATTAAGTCCATTAGCGGGAGTGCAAACAGTTCCGCGACCGTTTCGCGGGTCCAGTTTTGTTTTAATTGTTCGGGTTCGGTTGTCGTGATTTGTGTCATTTAAAATTCCAAGTATTTCATCCAGAGTCTTACAGTATAACCCAACGTGGGAGCGGCGAGGGATAGGAGTAGGCGCGTGAATTGGACGTTATTTGTGGCAAATTTAAGGAATGGGGCTCTCTAATTGTATTGGAGAATGTGGCTGCCTAGCGAGTCGCGAGTTGGATACCTTCGGTCGCAATTTTTGCGAGGTGATTGATTTGTTCATGATTGATGACATAGGGCGGCATTAAATAGACCACGTTGCCGATCGGTCTTAGCAGGCATTCGTTTTTTAATCCGTGCTGATAGACTTTCAGGCCTCGCCGTTGTTGCCAAGGATAAGGCACGCGATTTTTTTTGTCGCTGACCATTTCGGCAGCCAAGACCATTCCCGTTTGCCTTACTTCCGCAACATGCGGGTGATCGTTGAGGTGGGCAAACGCTTCGCCCATTGCTTTGGCAGTGGCTTGGTTTTCCTCGATGGTGTTTTCGGAATCAAACAGGTCCAAGGTTGCCAAGGCAACACCACACGCCAAAGGGTTTCCGGTGTAGCTGTGCGAGTGGAGAAAGGCCCGTAATGTTTCATAGTCATCGTAAAATGCATCGTATACGTTCTGCGTCGTCAGTACGGCTGAAAGCGGGAGGTATCCGGCGGTAAGTCCCTTTCCTACGCAAAGGAAATCGGGAGAAATTTCTGCTTGCTCGCATCCGAACATGGTTCCGGTTCGGCCAAATCCAACCGCGATCTCATCCGCAATCAAGTGGACGTCAAACTCATCACACAGTTTGCGAAGTTGCCGCAGGTAGACGGCGTGGTACATTCGCATATTACCAGCACATTGAATCAAGGGTTCAATGACCACCGCCGCAATTGTTTGGTGGTTTTGTTCGATTTCACGACGCATCGAATCAAATTTTCGGAGGGTGTGTTCTTCCCACGATTCTTGTTCTTCTCGATGGAAGCAATCGGGAGATTCAACAGTTCGGCACGTCATCAACAGGGGTTCGTAGGTCTCTTTGTAAAGAGCAACATCGCCGACGGCAAGCGCTCCGAATGTTTCACCATGGTAACTATTGGCTAGATTAACGAACTCAGTTTTTTCAGGCCTCCCTTTGTTTTTCCAATAATGGAAACTCATTTTTAAAGCAATTTCGATGGCCGACGAACCGTTGTCACCATAGAACACTCGATCGAGTCCATTGGGCGTCATTGCCACTAGTCTTTCGGCAAGGCGGATTCCCGGTTCGTGACTGAAACCGGCGAAGATGACGTGTTCGAGTTGATTGGCTTGTTCTGATAAAGCGGCGTTTATTGTGGGATTGGCGTGGCCAAAAATATTTACCCACCATGAACTAATTGCGTCGATGTAGCGATTGCCGTCGAAGTCGTGAAGCCAAACCCCTTTTCCATTTTTAATCGGAATCAAAGGGTAAGACTCGTGGTCTTTCATTTGGGTGCAGGGGTGCCAAAGAACGGCGAGGTCGCGCCGCATCAAATCTTTGTTTTTCTCTGTTATTTTGGGGTTGTCTATCTGGTTCATGTTCGGCTTTCGTCGTGAGTCGGAGCGCCCATGCTCTCGCGGCTAACTTCAGTTTCTAAGGTGTTCCAATCATTAAATATCCTAGTCCAAGGAGCGACGAGGCGTAAATGATCAAAATCAATGCTCGCGAATATTGAACGCCAACGCGAGGCGTTTCCTCGAGGTTAATTTGTGAAAAACCAAGTCGGTGGAGTGGACGTATCTCCAGCGCATTTATGTTGCGCCGGTGGGTCGGAAATCTTTTGGATGCCGACACCGCTTAAGCGGGAGCAAAGCGATCCTGTAATGCCTGAACTTGCATCTCCTGTGTGCGAAGGGCCAGGAGACCCTGGACCGCGGCTTCACATGCCTGAATGGTTGTGATGCAGGGAATGCCGTGTTGAACGGAGGTTGCGCGAATCGTTCCTTCGTCGGTCCGTGCGCCTTTTCCACTGGGCGTATTAAAAATCAGATCTACGCCTTCGTTCTTCATGTGGTCGATCAGATTGGGATGGCCTTCGATAATTTTCTTAACATGCTGGACTGGTATATCGGCTTCTTCAAGGCGTTTCGCGGTGCCGGAGGTCGCGAGAATCGTGTACCCCATCTCATGTAGATTCCGGGCAATATTTACGACTCGATCTTTGTGGCGTGCGCTAACGCTGACGAATACCCGCCCTGAGTTGGGTATCGTAACACCTGCCGCCAATTGGCTTTTTGCGAAGGCGATGGGGAAAGTGTCGGCGATGCCCATGACTTCACCCGTCGACCGCATCTCAGGCCCAAGAACAATATCGACTCCAGCAAATTTTCGAAACGGGAAAACGCTTTCTTTTACTGACACATGGGATGGCAGTGGTTCTGATGTCAGCCCAAGTTCGGTAAGTTTTGCGCCGGCCATTACCTTGGCAGCAATGTTTGCGACGGGAACGCCGGTTGCTTTGGCGACAAAAGGAACGGTCCGGCTTGCTCGAGGGTTCACTTCGAGAACATAGACATTAATTTGATCGTCTTCTTTTTTTACCGCAAACTGGACGTTCATCAGACCGATGACATTGAGATGTTGAGCCATCGAAACGGTCGCGGCGCGAATTTCATCGAGTGTTTCTGTTCCTAGCGAATACGGTGGAATCGAACATGCAGAATCTCCAGAGTGAACGCCGGCTTCTTCGATGTGTTCCATGATTCCCACGACGACGACGGTCTCGCCATCGCTGATACAGTCGACGTCGACTTCGGTAGCGTCTTCGAGGAATTGATCAATCAGGACCGGTTGCCCGGCTGAAACAATGAAGGCTTCCAAAACGAATCGCTCAAATTGGGATTTGTCGTAGCAGATTTCCATGGCACGCCCGCCGAGAACGAAACTCGGTCGAACGAGCACTGGATAACCGACATTGGCAGCTTCCTGTCTCGCATCATTCATCGTGCGAGCAATTCCATTGGCGGGCTGTTTCAGATTCAGTCGCATGAGGAGTTGCTGAAACTGCTCACGATCCTCGGCAGCGTCAATCGTGTCGACACTGGTTCCAATGATTGGTACGCCGGCAGTGGAAAGGGCCCTGGCTAAATTAAGTGGAGTCTGTCCGCCAAATTGGACAATCACGCCGTCGGGTTGCATGCGGTCACAAATATTGAGCACGTCTTCGACGGTCAGCGGTTCAAAAAACAAGAAATCGCTGGTGTCATAATCGGTGGAAACTGTTTCCGGATTCGAGTTGACCATGATCGACTCGATCCCCATTTCTCGCAATGCAAAACTTGCGTGACAGCAACAGTAGTCGAATTCAATTCCTTGCCCAATTCGGTTAGGACCTCCCCCAAGGATCATGATCCGCGGTGTATCGGTCTTGGGCGGAGTTTCATCTTCCTGCTCGTAAGTCGAATAATAATAAGGAGTATACGCCTCGAATTCGGCAGCACAGGTGTCCACGGATTTGTAGGTTGCGATAACCCCAAGTGATTTTCGGATTTCCCGAACCTTAAGTTCGTTCGTATCCCAAATGTGCGCCATTTGTCGATCGGAAAAACCGAATTGCTTGGCCAGTTTCATTGATCCTGAATTCATCTCACTTAACTGGACCGAGCGAAGATATTCTTCCATCTCGATAATACCCACTAAGTGTTCAAGAAACCAAACATCGATGTTGGTCAATTCGTGTACTTCATCGACGGTAAGCCCGCTTTTGAATGCGTAACGCAAGTACCAGGGGCGCTCGGAATTGGGGATGGAGAGTTTAGATCGGATCGTGTCTCGATCGGGTTGCTCTTCGGTTCCCCAGAGATCTTTGCTGTCACAGCCGAACCCAAAACTGCCAACTTCGAGACCTCGGAGTGCTTTTTGAAACGATTCTTTGAAGGTTCGGCCAATCGCCATGGTTTCGCCGACACTTTTCATCTGAGTCATCAGAGTCGAGTCAGCTTCAGGGAATTTTTCAAAAGTAAATCGTGGGATTTTAGTAACAACGTAATCGATGGTGGGCTCAAAGCACGCTTTTGTTTCGCGGGTAATGTCGTTCGGCAATTCCCAAAGTTTATAACCGACGGCTAGCTTGGCAGCTATTTTAGCGATTGGGAATCCAGTGGCTTTGGATGCTAAGGCACTGGATCGGCTAACCCTAGGATTCATTTCGATCACGATCATTCGCCCGGTGTCGGGGTTGGTCGCGAATTGAATGTTCGACCCACCCGTTTCGACCCCGATTTCACGAATAACGGCGATACTCGCATCCCGCATTCGCTGATATTCTTTATCGGAGAGAGTTTGTGCCGGGGCAACGGTGATCGAATCACCGGTATGGATTCCCATTGGATCGAAGTTTTCAATCGAGCAAATGATGACGACATTGTCATCGGTGTCTCGCATTACTTCCATCTCGTATTCTTTCCAGCCGATGATGGATTCTTCGATTAAGACTTCATGGGTGGGTGACTGGTCAATTCCGCGACGAACCAGCAGATCAAATTCATCTTTGTTGTAAGCGATGGCCGATCCACTTCCGCCCATGGTAAAACTGGGGCGAATCAAACAAGGCAGGCCGACTTTTTCCATCACAGTGCGGGCGTGTTCCACGGTGTTGACCGTTTCGCCGATGCAGATATCAAGACCAATGTTGTGCATTGCCTGCTGGAAGCGATCTCGGTTTTCAGCTTTGTCGATTACATCGGCGTCTGCGCCAATCATTTCGACGCCGTATTTTTCAAGAACTCCGTGCTCGGAGAGTTCCATCGCCAAGTTGAGTGCTGTTTGGCCACCGAGCGTTGGAAGCAGTGCGTCCGGTTTTTCTTTGGCGATGATTTGTTCTACGATGCGCCATTCCAGCGGTTCAATGTAAGTACGGTCGGCCGTTCCGGGGTCGGTCATGATCGTGGCGGGGTTGGAATTCACGAGGATCACCTCATAGCCTTCCTCACGCAAAGCCTTGCAGGCTTGTGTGCCAGAATAGTCAAACTCGCAGGCTTGTCCGATAACGATCGGCCCGGAGCCGATCAACATGATTTTTTTGATATCGTCGCGTCGTGCCACGCT
This sequence comes from Mariniblastus sp., assembly GCA_028823415.1. Taxonomy (GTDB): domain Bacteria; phylum Planctomycetota; class Planctomycetia; order Pirellulales; family Pirellulaceae; genus Mariniblastus. Next base: position 21,645 of record JAPKBL010000011.1, on the reverse strand, counting down.
ATTCCCTTGTTGTCGATGATTGGCGAAAAATGCCTCGGTTTACAAAATTTCCCAAGCGTACCAATCGTCCTCGTTTTATCAAGGTGCGGTACGCTAGAAACTGGTGAAATAAATCGGGTATCAGCGAACAGAAGCCTAGATTTTTTAATTGGAAACCGTTGATTCGGTGGCCGAGAATTTAATTGAGGGAATTCTTGTTTAAAACTGAAAACACGCGGTCGAGCGAAGAAATCCAACTGAGGTAACGATTTACATCACGATGTGCGCTGGAAAGGTACGCGAATTGCAACCGACGGTTTGTTGGATCGCACGCGATCTAACGTTGGGGCAATCGTGCCCGAGGCCGTGGAGGAAGATCGGAATCAGGATCATAAAGTTCTATGGATTTTAAAAACTTTGCGGGAATAAATGCGTCATAATTGCTCTCAATCATGATGCAATTCAACTGGTATACCCTTTGGCCGACCGCAAACACTCGCGAAGTGACGATGAACGGCTCTTTCTTCCGAGCAAACCGATAGACGTATTGCAGTCCGCGGTTGTCACCCAGCGAAATAGGAAGCGGGTTTTGCGTCATGCCGACCTCTTCGGCTGGAAGTAGATTGCCAAATACATTGAAAACACTCCCTCTCACCACTCCTTGAAGTGCTTCGTTAATTGCCTGCCGATTGGCTGGCGCGGCGTGAAGGTCGTGGTAAGAGAAAATAAAGGTCACGTCGCCCTCGAGGACAGAGGAGACGTAAATGCGGATTTTGATTGGTGGTTTCCCCTCTAGCGGGGAGAAACTGCGTTCGACGAAGGCCGGCTTTTTCGGCATCATAAAGGAAACGCGAGCTTCGGAGGGCCGATGTGTTTTCCATTGGCTCAGTTCGCCCTGGAATTCCTGTCCGGACAAACTGTGGGCGCCGTTGAGAATGGTAAGAAACAGGCAGCTAACCACAATCCGGGTCGCCGAAGCTGTTCGAAAATCAGACGTCATGCTTTTGATCATTGAGAGATGTTTGGCATTCTTAGAAACGGCAAAATTAATCAGGCGGGCAAAATTAGCGACTCATCCCAGTTTAATCTATCATGCCAGGATTGCACTGCTTTCGCGGATGAGAAATTGCAATTGGGGAAAATCAACTGCCACCAATGGTTCGCAGGTCAGCGTTTTTCCGTGGAGCGGATGAAAAAACATCTGTCTCAGTGCAATGGCGAATCAACGCGCTGGCGAACTTGCGATTACTGAACGCCAGCAGTTCGTTTTCGTTCTTCGATAGCGTCGAGAAGGTCAGCAAGTATTTTGCGACTTTCCTTTGATTCGTTGGCGCTCGCTTGGTAACGATCGTATTGAAGTTGGATGTCCGCGACCGTCAGTAGCGTGCCACCTTTTTTTACCGACTGCGAAAATGCCTCTGCAGCGACTTCACGTTCATCGAGAGGAATAGCATTTTGGCTGGCAAAGTCCACCAAAGAGCGTTGCGATTCGGGAGTACCGAGACTTCCAAGTACTGCACTTGCGCTACCGGCAAATCCGGGCAAGTAAAGTAGTTTGGTCAGCTGCGCCTGTTCGCGAGAACTGAGTCGATAGAAATAGTACCGATCCCGATCGCTGGAGATTTTCGCCAGCCATTGCATCGCAAAAGCACCATGCCGGCGACGATCAAAATTAGAAAGTTTCCAGGGTTTGATGCGATCATCGAGTCGTTCAATATGGGTTGCGACTAGGTTTAGCTGGAGTGAAAAAGGGATTGCTGTGAACAAGGGATCGTTTTGAAGTTGGATTGAAGTTCGACGACCTCGATCGGCATCGCGATACAGGAGGGCAATGGGCAGACGCCGCGTACGCCAATCAGTTCTCAATTGTTGAATGAGATTTCCATAATTTGGATTGCTCAGCGTGTCGGTTACCAGCAGAACTTCGAGGTCAGGATCGCTCGTGGCGGCATAAAAGAAATCACGACTGGAGCCAGCGGCTCGCCCGTACAGGCCAAGTGACAGCAAGGTTGCGGCGTAGTTTTGTGCGAGATCCTCTCGATTATGTCCTATTAAACCGGAAGGTCGGTTTTCGCTTTGAGCCAGGAAAACGGCGAGCTTAATCATGTAGCTATTGCCGGCAAATGCCTTTTGAGGGTCGATGTTTGCGATCGCTTTCATCGCGGCAAACTGCAGGTGCCTATCGCCAAACACAATCGCGTCGATTAGTCCTGCGGGTTGGCCAGCAATCGCCGATAGCGATGACTCGTCTCCGATTTTCTCAAGCAACTCGCAACAGGCGATTGCGGCAGGAACGAGTTCTAGTTTCAATGCCTCGGCGAGGACTGCTTGTGTTTCTTCCCGGGTTATCCCGAGTGTCTTTTGGATCAATTCAACATCGGTATTTTTACTTGGGCCGGCAATTCGTTTCGCGGCCTCTAGTTGCGTGAGCAGGTATAATTCACGATTTCGCTTTAAAGCCGGATTGATCTCATAGAGATCGGCGGCTCGCCGGGCGGCCGTCACTCGCGTAGCGGTGAGTTGATCCAGCTCGGAGGAAATCATCTTTTTCTTTTGGTTGTCCCAGTACCAGATCGTGACCGAGCTAAGCACGGCGCCATCAACCGGTCGTTTTCCTGTAAGGAATTCCCGAGAACGGCGGTAAAGTCGATCTTCAATGATTGCCGGATCGTAACCAAATTCAGCGCGATCAAGTGATTGTAGTGCGATTGCCTTAAGAGAATTTGGTACGTTGGGAGAGAGGTAGGCTCGCATCATTACGTCGAGTGATTCCGAGGTTCGGTAATAGCCTAACGCTCTGAGAGCTTCTGCTTGAACTTGAATATCGTTGGCTCGTGCGGCCCCCAGGAGTGGTCCTTGGGCATGGATGCCCATGCTCTTTAGAGCTCCGCGGATCCCTGGGAAATCGGCAACACGATCTTTTTGAGCAAAGACTTCCAACAGCTGAGCCACCGCAGGTTCACCCAGTCGCCGAAGTTTTCGAAAGGCCTCCGAGCGAACTGAAATGTCGGGGTTGTTAAGCGTCTTGATCAGGTCGTCAATGCGTGCCGGCGAATTGGCCAGGGCTTTGGAAGCTGCGAGGACTTTTCTCGCCAGTATACGTCCCTCGGGTTGAAGGGAATCACTGCCGTGAATACTCGAAAAGAAATCTGCTCCGACTTTGTTTTGGAGTATATAAAGTTGTTCGTTGTTTAATTTGAGTTTTGAGATCTGGCCGATGTAAAATCGAGCGTCCTCGTCGAGGCGAATGTCAATCATCAGCTTTGCTGCGTTCACTAACTCCTCGGATGATTGAGGATCGGAATCGCGGAGCGTTCGGAGAATCAAGCGAGTCGTTTCGTCGAGGCCTTGGTCAACCAGCGTCAATTCAGGGGCTGCTTTTAAGTCCTGATCCTGGGCACGCAGTGACGGTTGAAGGTGTGACGTCAGTCCAACAATGGAGAACATCACGATCGCGCAAAATAGCAGCTTGAGCTCCCATCGAATGAGGCTTTTGTGAGGGGATAGTGGTTCCGAAGATTGCATAGACATGACCGGAGTAGATCGTCTTTCCTGAACCTACTTCAATAGGCTTAGATCAATTCTAACGATTGTATTTTACGTTAGCGATGAGCCAGATAAGTTTGAAAGTTTTAGAGGGATTAAACGGGTTAGGATATTTATTTGTTGGTCGAGATGTCTTCCGAGTTTATTCCTAGCGTTCCCCAGGCGGTCGAGAAGGCTGAACATGATTCCGATGACCTCCACTAAACTACCTTCAATATTGGTCGATCACCAATGAAATCTGGTTAAATTTAGTGTTAAGAATTGAGGTTCAAACGGTTTTTCCACATCGAAATTTGTTCTGAAACAAAACGAGGCCCGGTGGAGCCAACGCTTTGGAATGCGTCGATCGCATTTTTCACCCCAAGGAAGTTATAAACCGAAGCATCGAGGGTAGGATCGGCCGACTGAAAGTCTTCGAGTGGAAGTTCGGCCAGAGTCACCGATTTTTCGGTCGCCAAACGAACCAGGTCACCGATCATGTGGTGCGCTTTTCTTTGCGGAATGCCCCGTTTAATTAGGTATTCCATTAATGTCGTGGCGTCGAGGAACCCTCGCTCTAGTCGTAAATCGATTGATTCACGTTTCATTTTCGCCCCCGATACGAGTGGGGCTGCCAATTCCAAACAGGCGGTGACGGTATCGAAGGCATCGAAAAGCGGTGGCTTGTCTTCCTGTAGGTCGCGATTGTAAGCCAGTGGCAGGCCTTTTGAGAGCACGAGTAGCGTTTGAAGGCTTCCGATTACACGGGCGGTTTTCCCCCGGGTCAGCTCTAGGACGTCCGGATTGATTTTTTGCGGCATAATTGAAGAACCGGTGCAAAAAGCATGCGGCAATTGGATGAAATCGAATTCTGAAGTGGCCCACAAAATCCATTCCTCGGCCCAAGTGCTTAAGTGAATCGAGATTGTCGTAAGACAAAATATTGACTCCATCACGAAGTCGCGGTCGCTTGATGAATCGATACTGTTGGCCACCAAGCCCTCAAAGCCGAGCCGTTTTGCGGTATTATCACGATCGATGGGGAGGGTTGTCCCAGCCAGTGCTGCGGTTCCGAGGCTGCATAAATTGACGCGTTTTCGGCAATCGGCGAGCCGCTCTCGATCGCGTTGGAATTTTTCACAATAGGCGAGCCAGACGTGGGGCAGCAAAACGGGTTGAGCGCGTTGAAGATGCGTATAGGCAGGAACGACAACATCGAAATCGCCTTGGCATCGGTTTACAAAGGCGGCTTGCAGACCCTCCAGCAACTCGTCGACGCGATCAATGGAATCACGGATCCACAGTCGAAGGTCCGTTGAAACCTGATCGTTCCGGCTTCGACCGGTATGTAGTTTTCGCCCAGTGTCACCAATGCGATCAATCAAAGCCTGTTCGATATTCATGTGAATGTCTTCCAGCTCTTCGCGGATCACAAAGGTCCCATTTTGTAATTCGTTGAGAATTTCATTGAGCCCGGACTCGATCTCTTCGCACTCCTTTGAAGTCAAGATGTCTTGGTCGGTCAGCATTTTTGCGTGCGCGATACTTCCGGAAATATCGTGACGGTAGAGCCTCTGATCGAAGCTGATACTTTCGGTGAATCGTTCCACCCGTTTGTCCACGGCTGAATCGAATGCTCCGCTGCGACTGGGACTGGACAAGATTCACCTCGTTGAAATGGGTCGAAGGGGAAATCCCCGAAAATACCCACGAGTTGCAAACGCGGACAGCATTTGAAATCATGGGTTTGGCAGTTGTGCCAATAACGCACCGGACTACTGTTATGCCAAAAAAAATGCCGGTCGAAAACCATCCCTTTGCCTGCGTCGGGCAAAAGCCGAGAGAATCCCAGCCCTGCGACCGTATTTCCGACCGTTGGGCAAAACGAAGGAATAGGTGATAAAGCCGATTTTCCAGCGAAAGCTGATGTTATTCGTGGCGGAGTGCTTCGATTGGATCCAGCTGGGCGGCACGAACGGCCGGGTACAATCCAAAGAAGACGCCCACGATCACGGAGATGCCAAACGCAACTGGAATAGAAATTGGGACAATGGTCGGACGCATCACTCTGGCAACTTCGGGGAGACTGGCATAGAGTTGGGGTGCAAAGTACTCCAATCCCCAGCGAGAGATATCGACCACAATTGGGCAAAACAGGCCCATGAGGATGCCGGTAATTCCCCCGACGACCGAAAGTGTGATCGTCTCGACAAGAAACTGAAGCACGATATCTTTTTGTTTACCTCCAAGCGCTCGGCGAATACCGATTTCCCGGGTTCGTTCGGTGACCGTTGCAAGCATGATATTCATAATTCCGATTCCGCCGACAATCAACGAAATTGCCGCAATCAGTCCCATAAACATCATGAACATCAATCGCGTGGTCTTCGCCTGCTCCAGCAATTCGAAAGGGACAACGACTGAAATGTCCTGCCGTCCTGGGTTGTTTTGCCGCAACGTTGCCTCGACCAATTCGGCCGTTCTGGGAACATCGTCCGCACTTCTTACTTGCACGGTGATCTGCGATAACTCGAACACCTGAGTTGAGAATGAACCCCCGGTTCGTTTGGTTTCCTGGTCGGTCATTCTCACGCGCATTGTCGTGATCGGAATATAGATGTCCAGCGAAAAATCTTGGGCCGCGAGTGATCCGCCGATCGCAGCGGTCGCATTCCTATGCTTCAGCACGCCGACGATCCTGAAGTACTCTTTTTTTTCCGGGAGGTAAATTTGTTTGCTTAGTGGATCTTCTGAAGGGAAAAGTTTCTCGGCGAGTCTGGCGGCGATCACGCAAACGGGGCGACTGAGTGCGACTTCTCTTGAGGTTAGAAAATGGCCTCGTTCGATAACCAGACGGGTGACATCTGCATACTCCGCGGTGCAACCCACCAACCTCCCGTCAATGGGTTTTGCATTTGCATTGCCGGTGTACGCAAATTTCTGTGGCAGTTCCCGAATGGGCAGTACGCGGTCGACGGTGGAGATGGTATCTCCGATGAGGCTACATTCGTTCCGAGTGACGCCAAAAGCATTGACTTGGCGAATATTTCCACCGCTTTCATCTGGCGGTTTGATACTTCTGATGATGATATTTTCGGCGCCGAGATCTTCAATTTGGCGTTGAGCTTCTTGGCTGATCCCTTCACCGATGGCCAGCAACCAAATGACGCTTGCCACGCCGATGAATATGCCGAGCACTGTCAACAAAGACCTCATCGGGTGCAGCAATAGGCTCTTGGTGCCTAGTTTGACAGTTCGAAAGTGAAGCATGACGGGGATCGCTTGATGAGGGATTGAAGCCGTGAAAGTGTATCAATTGGGAGAATGGTCTAGTCAGCGGAGCGTGAGGCTACGTCGGCGTTGTGAGCAATTTCCTGAATCTGCTCTGCGGTGAAGACCTTTCGGTCGACAACGGGTTTGTCGAATTGAATTTCGCCATCACGCAAACGAATGACTCGCTTGGCGTGTTGTGCAACCTCATCTTCATGGGTCACCATGATGATCGTTTTCCCCTCGTCGTTGAGTCGTTGGAAGAGGGCGAGAATTTCCTCGGTGGTAACCGAATCGAGGTTGCCGGTGGCTTCGTCAGCCAGGATGAAATACGGATCGTTTACAAGTGATCGGGCAATCGCAACGCGTTGTTGCTGGCCACCGGAAAGCTGGGCTGGACGGTGGTCGAGTCGTTCTCCGAGCCCCACCATGCTGGCAAGTTCGATGCTTCGCAGACGAGATTGGGCAGTGAGATTTCCCATGTAATACAGGGGGACTTCGATGTTTTCGACGACGCTAAGTTGCGCAATCAGATTGTATGATTGGAAAACAAAACCAATGCGTGAAGCGCGGATAGTTGATAATTGATCGTCGGTCATTTGAGCGACATCTTCGTCGCCCAGCAGAAATGATCCATGCGTCGGTTGGTCAAGGCAACCGAGAAGATTTAAGAGCGTACTTTTGCCGGAACCCGAAGGCCCCATGATAGCTACATAATCCCCTTCGGGAACGTCAAACGACACGCCTCGAAGGGCGCGAACCGTTTCGCTTTTTAGAACATAGTGCTTTTGTAGATCACGAATGACTGCGGCCATTCTGGTAGGCTTGGCGTTCACTGAGGGCCTCCACCACCACGTCTGCCGCCACCGCCACCGCCGCCACCGCCACCGCCGCTCTCTCTCATTTTTTTCATGTTCTTAATTGAAGTGTCGAGCTCGGATGCACTTAAATAGGTGTCTCCATCTGTATCAACTCTGTCGAAGAAGAACGAATAGGGTGAGCCGGCTTCGTCTTTGGTAAGCTTTCCGTCTCCATCGGTATCTTTTTGCTTGATCAGTTCGGCTCCGCTATTGGGCATGGCGAATCCACTGGCACCGGCTCCACCACCGCCACCGCCACTTTTTCCGGTATCTGACTTTTTGCCGGCAGACTTGCTTGCTGCTTTAGATGCCGCTTTAATCTCGGCCGTGACAGCATCGGGGAGTTCAATTTTTGTTTCCAATTCTAATTCCGGCAGGTCCATGTATTCTTTGAAAGCTCCAGGGTTCATGACCAGCTCGATGTTCTCCAACTCGACGGGCTTGTCATCGTAGGCAGCCGATTTAATGTAGACCATCTGAGAATTGTCTCCGCCCAAATCGACCTCGAGAGTTTTCCATTGTTCGCCCATCTTCGCGAGGCAGAACTGCCTGTCTTGAACCGAATAAATGCATTGAATTGGGGCAAGGAGGGCCTCGGGCTCATACTGAACCTGAATCGTCACCGAAGCATTCATTCCGGGCTTTAACGCCGGAGGTGGATCGATGATCTTAACTAACACTGCATACTTCCGAATACTGCTGCTCATCCAACCGCTCGACTCAGCGTACTGATTGACTTTGGTTACGACTCCTGTGAGTGTTTTATTGTTGAGAGCATCAACCTTGATCGTCGCGGCCATTCCAATTTCGATCTGAGTAATACTCTGCTCATTGATGAGTGCCTTGACTTCCATCTCTTCTGGATTGGGCAAGCGAATCAGCACCTGGTTCTGTCGAACGGAAGTTCCCTCCTCGAGAACCCAGTCATTACCACCTCTGGATGACTCTTTCGCGAAAACGACTTGACCTTTGACTCCCTCAGGGACTTCGATGTTGCACTTGTCAATCATGTCTTCGATTTCGGCGAGTTTCTCAGTTTCGACCGCCAGTGACTTTCGTTCACTGCTGAGCTTCACTTCAGCTGCTCGAATGTCGGCGTCCAGTTGTACTTTTTCTTTTGCGAATGAAATCGTTTCAAGAACACGTAGCTTCTCCACGGCTAGTTGCCTGCTTAGCTTCCCTTGTTCCAGCTTGATCTTCATTGATGCCACTTCGTTTCTGGACATCTCGAGCTTCTGATTGGTGGCATACCCTTTGGCTTGAAGCTTGCGGTCGTGCTCCAGGATGTCCACCGCAACGCCGAGGTTTTGCGTCGCCTCTATGATATCGCCATCGCCCTTGAAGACTGCATTTTTCAGCTCTAACTTGTTGGCCAAAAAAGTTCCTTCAATGTATTCTTTCTTGGTAGCCTTGGCGGACTCAAGGTTAGACTCTGCCTGAATCACACCTGTCTCAGCATTAGCAAGAGAAATGTTTTGCTGTTCAAGTTCTTTTTCGAAAGAGGTCGAGTCGAGTTGAACTAAGAAATCGCCCCCTTTGACCAACGAACCTTCGGGAACGACAGAAAGAACCGAGAGTGAACCGTTTCTCGCGCGCGCCTCGCAACGGATCTCGATGTTCTCACTACTCTGGGCTTCGCCTTGGTCAAGTACTTGAGAGACAAACTCCCCGAGTTGGACCTTCGATAAAATAGGATCGATCTCATCCGGTCCGTTGTTTTGAGTGATGTAGAAATAGCCACCGACAAAACAGAGACTAACCGCAACAAATCCAAAGATGAGAAATGGGGTTGCAGCGCCGCTCCTAAGTGAGTGGTGAGAATTTTTTCTAACGTCGATTTTGGACATTCTCTTTTTCCTGAAATACAAGTGGATCGTGTTGCCGCAAATGAAAAATGGCCAAAGTTAGCAGGCGGGCAACACGCAATCTTAATCAAATGGGGTGCTTTAAAGTAACAAAAAGTCTCGATTTACGAGTGGGCTATTTGGGGGGCCATCCGGAAGATCGATGACTATCGAGGATCACAAAACCGACAAGCGGTCGATCACTTCACCGACTTAATCTCTAGTTCGCCTTAGTTGACTGCTGGCTTTGCCAAAGTGGAACCCCCCATTACCTATTCAACCGTGTCATCGGGGCTAGGTTCCTGCAGTTTTAAGGCTTTGTGGAGGCAAATCACTAATTTCTGATGTGAAATGGTGTCTGCTGACCTGTTCCTATTGATTGAGCCGGTTCTAAATTCAATTTTACTCTAATAAAGACTGCTCAATTGTTCGATTCGACATTAAATCGGTTTAGCAGACCACCCAGCGAGGATGATTGGCTTTGCCAATGTGGTTCTTCTACAAATGTGGCATCTTTCACAGTCGCGGCAACTGGGGAAGGGTTATGGACGGCAATCATTTTCAGATCGACTTGATGGGCTCGGCGGCCGAATTCGTCAACCGGATTGTGATAGGCCCTGACGACGACGTTGCTGTCGGAGGTTTCTTCTTTTGCGAGCGATGATGGCAGTCTCATTTGCAGGGGAGAGATTTGAATGGGTAAGAGTCTCGATGTTTGCATCAACAGGTTTAGGGAAGGTTCGGGCTTGGAAGGTTCGGGCTTGGACGGTCGGGTGCTCGACGAGATCGGATCTGATTGATTTAAAGGTTCCACTTTGATTCCTGTTTTTAGCAGGTTCACGGGATCAAGTGGTTTGGGAGAAAAGTCATACTCATTGACGCGGGGATTGGGTGGGACGGATTGCCGGGGCGAAACTAACTCGTTTGCTTCCTGCTGGAGCCCAAGTTGCGAGCTGGGGACTCTGTTTTTTTTCATTGATGCCAAGAGCTGGGAGACGGTTTTTGAAGTCAGTTGGGTTGAGGATTCTGCCCGGGGTTGAGGTTGCATACTTGGCGTAGGATTCGACAAGTTTACCCCCACTTTGGGCAAGTCGGATTGAGTCCGGGGCGAATTCGAGTCGCCATTGCCTCGAGGTGCGATGTTGCTTGAATCGTTTTGTGTTGGTGGGGCGATAACCGAAGGAAGCCCAATAGAGCTTAACGGCGGGGCAACAAAACCAGGAGCAGCCACCCCCTCGCAGAATTGGCAATCCAATTCGATTCCAAGCGCCTCAGCGGAGCGTTGGCCAATCATCGAATCGATGGGGCCGGGGTCGATCCATCTGCCATTTTCATCAAGGAGCATTGTTCCCATATCGAAATCAAGATTTCGTCTGAGGACTTCGTACCTGACCCACGAGTTAAGAAGGGAGTTTTGAGATTGGTTAAGACGAATAATGGCGTCTGCGATGTCACGTGCAACGGTGTTGCTGAGCCCAGCTCGTCCGGGCTGGTCCAATTTGAAACGATTGATCTCTACATTTTCAATGTCGACCTGAACCGTTCGGCGATCAAGCTCGAAGAGCACTTTGTTCTGTTTGATATTTCGGTCGATGTCACGAAGGTTTTGCTCAATACTATCTTCAAATTTATAGAACCTTCTTCTTGATTGTTGGTAGCCGATCAAGGCATTGCGATAGCTGTTGCGTTCTGAAAGGCGTACGATTGGGGCGTCAAACCGGAAGCCAGCTCGCAGATTTCCAGTGTCGTAACGAAGTTTGAACGGATTGCTGGCATCTGAGCGCGTTCTGATATCGCCATCAAAAACAAGATCCACTTGCGCCTCGAGTCGATTCGCGACGAAATCAATATTTCTCCAGTTGTCCACGTGACTGGCTCGGGCGTTCATCCAGTCTCGTCTCATACACCGAGCAATTTCGATTGCTTCATCCGCCTCGATACTGATGTCGATGATTTCGATCGAATTAGATCGTGTGCGGGCCTGGAGGAGCGACATTTCGAGAGCAATTTGATTAAGCTCCGACAGTTCGCCGGGGATTTTGTCTTGGAACTCCCGAGACAGATAATCGAAAGCCTCTTTTTTCGAAAGCGTTTTCTCTAGGGTGCCGAAATTTTGGGCTTTCGTTTTAATTTGTGCAATTGCCGATTTCACGTTATTGACGCGGTTGAGAATCGATTCTCTAAGATTGAGGTCGTTTAACGCGGTGCGAAGTTCGTCAACTTGGGGGATGGAGTCCGTTTCCAAGATGGCCATATCGACGGGTGAGGAGATTTTCCCCAAACTAATTGATTCGCGGAGGTTTTTCAAATAATCCCCACGGCGAGAAGTGCTCAGTTCAAGTTTCGTAAAGTCGGCTTCGATTTGCTTGATGTCCTCATCGAACATTGCCTTGATCTCTTCTTCAGCGACATCGAGTCTCGGCACCAATTGTTGAACGCGTTGAGCCAAATCGGTGGGCCATTGGGAATCTTCATTGTCAGGGTCGGTGGCGTCGTAACCATCGAATAATCTGTCGAGTATGTTGAGTTCCTCGCCGGCGATTTCGCGAATTTTATTCGTTGTAATCAATCGCTTATTAATTTCGTCGCTGATGAACTCAAATTGCTCCAGATAACTATCGTCAATCAGGATGTCGAGCGTCGGGGGTAAGCCGAGCGTGATCTTGAAGCGGTCGAGCGTAGTTTGGTAACCCGTTTTTCGGGTTAGCAAAGAACGTTGCTGGCCGTAGACGCGGCTCTCAAACTGTTTTAATTGCTGGGCGTCAATTTGTTCTCTTAAAAAGAGTTCTCGAAAGAGTTCCAATACGGACTCGAGTTGCAAAACATTAAATTCTTGGTTGCGAATATTTTGTTGCTGTTCCAACAAACCGATGTAGCCGTTAGCACCGAGGCCGGCTGTGCCTGGGATTCCAAGATAATCGCCGGCCCGGTTCAGTGTGGCGCTGAGCCCTCGCCCGATGGCGATTTGAAGATAAAACGATCGGCGAAAGCGATCGAACTGGCGTACATTTGCTAAAAGCGTTCGTTCGGACTGAGTTAATGCTTCCATCACTCGTTCGCGACCGGCTCCACGAAGGAGGGGCTGAATGATCGAGAAGTCGAGAAGGGTCGAAGCAGCTTGACTGTCACTGCCACCAAAATTAAATAAGATGGTGTTGGCGAGCCCGACCGCGAAATTGGTGCCGGTAATTCCAAGTTTGCTCAGGCTTAAATCGCCGCTTCGGTCTAGTGAAGTATTTCCCCTAGTCAATTTTTCAAAGGTATCGAATCCCCAGAGAAGTTGAGAATCAAATCCAAATCGGTCCAGGCTGACATCGAGGGCTGACAGATAAAGTGTTTCCCGCGCTCGTTGGTACTCGGTGGAGTGAAGGAGTGCTAATTGGAAGGCCGCATCGAGTGAGAGCACTAGTTGGCCTTCGTCGTTCATACTCAGATATTTTTGCCACTCTGGATTCGCGACATAGTTGGTGTCTCCGTTGGCATTCCAACGCGGATAGCCTTCTTTGCCATCGACGTAGTGCATTAGCTGATGGGAGGTCGCGTCATCCGGCGGAATGGGAGGATGGTCGGCGGAAAAGGGGTCAAACATCCGTGATGCTGGATTGATTTCAATCGATCCCGTGGCCGAGTCCCATCGTGGATCGACCGCTTTTTCGAGAATTAGACGTCTGGCTTCAGCATCTGCCTGACGACGGTAGTAGCCGCGATGGCAACCTACTGCTGTCAATAAATTAAATAGGATGACGCCTATAAGTAATCGATTAATCGGGGTCATGGCCAAACAGATCTCCTGAAAAAACGGGCTAACCTCACGGGATTTGGGCTGCCAGCGAGTCGTACTGAGCAAATCGGCATTAAAACGGGACGAATCTACAAGAGAATTCGAATATGACGATCTTTTCGTATTTACTGGTTTTCGGGAATTTAACGTATCTGACTTGAGCGTTTATTACGTTAATAACGATCAATTGCATCTAAGGGACTAAACCGGAGCAGACTGACCAAAAGCGACGATAGCAAAACTTGACGGGCGATTTTGCCCAATTTATGATGCATTTTGGGCTATTTCCGCGCTTCAAATCGCGCCGAGGTAGAGAATGCACCTTATGCTTGATCGGGGCAGTGAACCCAGCCTCAATCGTCAATTAAATTTCAACGGCAAGACTGGTTAAAGTAAATGGGCATTAACGACATCGCAATCCTCGCGGCCATGGATCCCACGATAGCTTGGGGAGCAATTGCGTTTGGTTTTATTCTATTGATCGTTTTTGTTGTACTCGCCTCCAAGACTTGGAATTGGGTGGACATTACTTTTGTCGTCCTAATCTATTTTGCCGGAGTCTTCACGGTCCTACAGGCTACGGATGTTTTGCGTATGCGTTATGCCGCAATGGATAAAGCTGAGACGGCTGAGAAGCTTGCGGAAAATTCAAAAGCTGAGGCGGAAAAACAGATTGCGGGAGATAGTAGTTCAGCGACTTACACCAAAGGTTCGTTGCGTTACATCGACGGCGTTCTCTCTCGTGAGATGCTGGGGCGTGGCCGAGTTTGGGCCGGTGGGTCGGTAGCTAAAGAGGGAGCCAAGCGAAAATTTACTTTTCAAACTCCTCGAGCCGATGGTTATGAACCCCTTCAGGATGTTGTGTTGTACGTCTTTGCGGACGGCAAAGCCCAGGGTGAAAATTATTTTATCGGCACCGTTCGGGTGGATTCGGAAGACAACGCATCGGTTACATTTTCCGAAGAAGCGGTTGTTTCCAATCAATTTAACTTAGCAAATCTTGAATGGAAGCTGTTCGAGAAAATGCCGCTTGACCGGCGAGATATTTTCAAAAACTATATCTTGGAGGAAGCTGAGGAAGATGGAGCAGAGGAACCCATCAAAGGTCTTGCGGCTGCATTCGAAAACGAAAATGTTGAATTGAACATTAACGACTATCGGGATTTCCTAAAGGCACAGTTCCAAGTGTCCAAAGGGTACTTCAACGATGTGGATTTTGAAAAGCTAATTGATCGATACGCATTCGACGGTTTGAAACTAGGAACAATCCAAGAGTGGATTGACGCGAATCCCGAAGGTCGAACAGATGTGTCATTACAGCGTTTTACGCCAGACACTCAGGAGACTTTTGTCAAATACGAATTTAATTCAAATTCAAAAAAGAACGGCGGCTACGTCGTTGACGGAGTTGGCAGTTTGGACACCGACGGTTTGTTCAATCAAAGTGGATTTGCGATCGAGCAAAGCCTGAAAGCGGGCGATGGTGGTTCGATCAGTTTTAAAAAGGGAGACACCATTCTCATTGATGTCACGACTGACCAAGAGGGATTGAACGATGGATTCATTATTAAGGATCAAGAGGACGTCAAAGAACTCGGTCGACTTTACATTCGTCAAAAGCGAGACTATCCATTTGAGTTCGCCAAGCTGAAATTGCAGACCAAAAACCTGTCGGAATCAATTGAAACGTATGAAAAAAACAAGGTCACTCAGGGGGTGTTATTGGCTGAGGCCGATAAGCACGAGCAAGAGCGGGCCAGGATCATCGCTGAAAATGATGAGGACAAAATTAATCTTACGAAAGATTATAACGTCATCTCAACTTTGGCTCTGAGCAAGACCAAGGAAGTCGCAGGCCTGAAGCAGACCGTCAGTTCACTTGAGTCTAAAATCGCATCTGCCTATCAGGAAGTTCGAAAAATAGCGATTGCTTTATCTCGAGAAGCATTTGCCAAGAAATGAGTTTGGTTTCTCCATCGATGGCATTATCAGCGATGTTGAAGTCAACGACCAGCGTCCTTCGGGACGCTTTTTTTTTGTAGTCGTGTTGGCATAGTGCGTTTAAGGGCCGAGGCAGTATCATGCAGATTGCCGTTAATTAAGATCGTCACGGGATTTTCATTCCGGGGTCACTGTTACAAAGTCACGAGAGCGTTGGTAAACCATGGGTTTTGAGAGTAGAGACTACAACCGAGATTATCAGGAACCACGTGGCGGAATGCCAGGCTTCCAATTTGGCCAGCAGTCGATTGTGACAAGCCTCGTCGTTGCCAACGTGATTGTGTGGGTTGTGAGTATGTTTACTCAGGGTCCCGCATCTCAAGCGGAAGGCGCGATCCCGTCACTCGATAGTTGGCTGAGCCTGAGTACGGATCGTTTGTATTTCCTCTGGTCCTACATAACCTACGGGTTTGTCCATGCGCCCATCGGCAGTCGTGAGGGCATCTGGCACATTGCCGGGAATATGATCACGCTCTGGTTTTTGGGTCGGCCAGTGGAGCAACGCCTCGGGCGGAGTGAATTCACAAAGTTTTATTTTGCCTCCATTCTCGTCTCTGGACTTGGCTGGCTTGTGCTGTACTTGGCGTTTGATTCTGGAGTCGCCTCATTGATGGGCGCCTCCGGTGCCGTTTCGGCGGTGGTTGTGCTGTTTATATTCATGTACCCGCGTGAGACAATTTTGCTCATGGGTATCTTGCCGCTGCCCGCCTGGGTGCTCGGAGTCTTGTTGTTGGGCGGTAATTTATTGACCGCCTTGAATCCCGAAAGTGCGATTGCCTGGGAGGCTCACTTTGTAGGCGCTGCCTTCGGATTTCTGTATTTCAAGCTTAATTGGAGTTTTGCCAAATTCCATTGGGACGGATTCTCCAAATGGAAGCGTTCGCGGACGAAGCTCAAGTTGCACGATCCCGACAAGATCGATCAAAAGCTTCAGCTCGATGCCGATAAGATACTTGCCAAGATTAGTGAGCAAGGCGAGGAAAGTCTTACCGGTCGAGAGCGCAAGCTATTAAAGAAGTACAGCGACCGACTGCGTAAAAATCGTAATTCCTAAGCTGTTCGCAAGTTTTGGGTTTTGCATGCGGTCGGTCTTCGGGGCGTTTAATTTGGTTCGACAGGTCGAATCGATTGGAATTTTCCGCCCGTTCAGATGTTGCATTGCCCGGCCGCGATTGGTTGGGTATCTCACTTTCAAGTCCATTTCTAGCCGATCCGGTGGTTTGACCGTTTTCACTGGATTGCGTGTGATGCGAATGAAATGGACCGACTTGCTCTGAATTCATTCAAGGAAAACCGCTTGGTGTTTGATTCTGGAGCTCTCTGGTTTTAAACTAAAGCACCGGCGGAGCGAAAAGATATGAGTCTGGATTTTTTTTCGCCAACCCGTTAGCCTCCGCCGCGGACTTCTGTCGCGGTGATGATTTTTAAGTGCCTCGAATGTGAAGATGCCAGACAGATCGTTAATGCGAGCACAGATTGATTTAACCTGAAGGTAGAGCCTTGTTTTCGAGAACGAAAAAAACGCGACGCAGATTTCATTGGTTGGTTTCGCTGACGATTGGTTGGGGGTGCGTTTTGGGTTGGGGAGTGTTTCCTAGCCACGCCCAAGAAGACGAGGGCGCTCAATTAACTCCCGCCCAAACGAAGGCTATCGAGTTTTATAATCTCAAAGTCAAACCTATTCTCGAGCAGAATTGTTTTGAGTGTCACGCGAATGATCCGGACGACCTCGGGGGCGCACTAGCGTTGACTTCGAGAGCCTCGATTCTGCGCGGCGGAGATTCTGGCCCGGCAGTCAACGCCGACGATCCCTCGGAAAGTTTAATTCTCAAAGTCATTCATTATCAACTCTACGAAATGCCCCCGGGTGGGAAGTTGCCGGATGAGAAGATTAATGTTTTGACGCAATGGGTGAAAATGGGTTTGCCGATTGACCCCAAAGACGAAAAAGATCTTACTGCGAATTTGCATTCCACGGTTCCACAAGTGAACGCGGAGACGAAAAAGTGGTGGTCGTTTCTTCCGGTTGCAGACCCCGTAATTCCAGAAGTCAAAAATAAGAGTTGGCCGAATAATGAAATTGACAATTTTGTGTTGGCCAAATTGGAATCCACCAGCCTTACTCCGGCATCGCCGGCGAGTCGGCGAGCTTTGGTTAGACGCGTGTATTACGATTTGCTGGGTCTGCCTCCTACGCCTTCTCAGGTCGAGGCGTTTGCTAATAACGAGGACTCGCAAGCCTATCCCCAACTGATCGAAGAGTTATTGGCTTCACCGCATTACGGAGAAAAATGGGGGCGGCATTGGCTCGATCTCGTTCGGTACGCGGAAACCAACAGTTTTGAACGAGATGGCGCGAAGCCATTTGTGTGGCGGTATCGAGACTATGTGATTCGATCTTTTAATGACGATAAACCCTACGATCAATTTTTAATCGAGCAGCTTGCCGGTGATGAAATAGAGAGCCCAACCCAGGCATCGATCGCGGCCACGGGGTACTTCCGTTTGGGACAGTGGGACGATGAACCGGTCGATCGTTTAAAGGCGAAGTACGATGATCTGGACGACATTGTCGCCACAACCTCGCAAACGATGTTGGGCTTGACCGTCAATTGTGCAAGGTGTCACGACCATAAGATCGATCCCATTCCGCAGGCGGATTACTACAAAATGGTTTCGTTTTTCGAGAACATTCGTCATTATGGCGTGCGAGGTCATGATTCTGTATTGGATGCTTCAGTACGGATCGTGCCGGGCGAAGCGTCCGAAGAAATGACGGCCAATTACGAACGAGAAATGAAGAAAGTTGATGAGAAAATTGATGCGATTGCCGCACTGGCGAAGCCTGATTTTGAATCGGTGGAACACGAGGACTTTCAGTTCGAGATGAACAAGCTTCCGATCATGAAAAAGAGAGTCGGGAAGCAAATTACCAAAAAGCAATTCAACGAGTTTCGCGACTTGTTGAGGAATCGCGGGAACCTGCTCAAAAACCCTCCGGGGTCTGTCAATATTTTGTCGGTCAAAGAATCCGGCCCTGAGCCTCTGCCGAGTTTTATCAGGATTCGTGGAAATCCGAACGTAAAAGGATCCGCAGTTGAACCGGGGTTCATTTCGGTACTCTCCCCTCCGCCGGCCGTCGTTCAATTGCCAGCTCATGGCGAAAGTACTGGCCGGCGTCTAGCGTTTGCTAAGTGGTTGACCGGTGGCGAGAATCCGTTGACAGCGCGTGTCATGGCCAATCGCATCTGGCAATACCATTTCGGTCGAGGCATCGTCAGGACTAGCAGCGATTTTGGGTTTCAGGGATCTAAACCAACCCATCCTCAATTACTGGACTGGTTGGCAGCGGAATTTGTGAATCAGGGGTGGAGCATGAAAGCAATGCATCGGCTGATTTTGATGTCCAAGACTTATCAAATGTCTAGCCAGTTCAGTGCTGAGGGTTTTGAGAAAGATCCAGGTAATGATTTGTTGTGGCGATTTAACTTGCGACGCCTGACCGCCGAGGAAATTCGTGATTCGATCCTGGCGGTCTCCGGAGAGTTAAATTTAGAAAAAATGTACGGACCAAGTATTTATCCTGTAATGCCTCGCGAAGTCTTGGCCGGTCAGTCGCGGCCCGGATCCGGGTGGGAGAATTCGAGCGATGAAGACCGCCGAAGACGAAGTGTTTACGTGCATATTAAGCGGTCGCTGGGATTGCCGATTCTCACGACAAATGATTCGGCACCGACCGACACTACGTGTCCTGTGCGATTCATCACAACGCAACCAACGCAGGCACTGGGGATGATGAATAGTGATTTCACGAATCAGCAGGCGGCGAAGTTTGCGGCTGCGATTGAGAAAGAATTTCCTGGAAAGCGGGAGGCTCAAGTGGAGTCGATTCTTCAGAAAGTCACCCAGCGTCCACCGACTGAAAAGGAAATACAGCAGGGTGTCGATTTGATTCAGTCGTGGATTGACCATGAAGACGCTTCGCCCCAGCAGGCCTTGCAGTATTACTGTTTGTTAGCGATCAACCTGAATGAATTTGCGTACATTGATTGATCTAAATGAAAATTAAACGTTAGCGAAATTTGAACGGCGAAATTTGAACGGCAGAATTTGAACGCACACAGCGGACTGCCCCACACGGAATGAAAACAATGAATCGAAATTTTTGCGGGAAAACACGGCGCGAGTTTATGTGGCAAGCGGGTGGCGGATTTGCCGGTTTGGCATTGTCGGGGTTGCTGGATCGAAACTTCCTTGCTGCCCAGGACGTTCGTGCCGATGGAACCGACTGGGTGAATCCGCTGGCGGCGAAGAAGCCCCACTTTGCCCCCAAGGCAAAGTCAGTAATTTTTCTATTCATGTACGGTGGCCCGAGCCATATCGATACCTTCGATTACAAGCCCAAAATGTACGGCATGGATGGCAAGACAATCGAGGTCAAAACGTTTGGTCGTGGTGGTCATCGTAACCAGGGGCGGATTGTCGAGCCGCGGTGGAAGTTCAAACAGTATGGAGAATGCGGCAAGTGGGTCTCGGACTTGTTTCCCAACGTCGGCAAGTGCGTGGATGACATCGCTTTTGTCCACAGCATGACTGCCGATTCGCCGATTCATGGATCTGCGATGCTGCAGATGAATTCTGGGAAAATACAAAGTGGGAATCCCTGCCTCGGTTCGTGGATCAATTATGGTCTAGGAAGTGAGAATGAGAATCTTCCCGGTTTTGTCGTGATGCTCGACGACAAAGGGGGGCCGATCAGTGGACCGACGAATTGGACAAGTGGCTACATGCCGGCGACCTATCAGGGATGTGTTGTGCGAAGCGAGGGGACGCCGATTTTGGATCTTAAACGCCCCGAGCGAATGACTGATGGAGCGCAGCGAAAACTACTGGATTCCCTTCTGGCGCAAAATGAAAGCCATGAATCGTCTCGCGGTGGAAACAGTGAATTGGCGGCTCGGATCGCCAGTTACGAATTGGCTTACAAAATGCAGAGCACCGCACCTGAGGCGGTAGACTTGGGGACAGAGACTCAATCAACGCTCGATGCTTATGGGATTGGGAAAGAACCGACCAGTTATTTTGGTCGCCAATGTGTGATGGCCAGGCGTCTGGTAGAGCGAGGGGTTCGGTTTGTTCAGGTTTACTCCGGCGGTGCTCACAATGACGACAATTGGGACGCTCACGGCGATCTTGAGGTCAATCACAACTTGCACGCGGCAGAAACTGATCAGCCGATCGCTGCGCTCCTCAAAGACCTCAAAGACCGAGGCTTACTTGACGAGACGCTCGTCGTTTGGGGTGGAGAATTCGGCCGTCAACCGACCGCGGAGTATGCCAAAGGGTCTGGCCGTGACCACAATGCCTATGGTTTTACCATGTGGATGGCCGGTGGCGGCATTAAAGGGGGCGTTAGCCTCGGGAAAACGGATGAACTCGGTGCGACTGCGGTTGAGGATCGGATGCATGTCAAACGGATTCATGCGACCATTCTCCATCAACTCGGGCTCGATCCTAATGCACTTGCCTATTTTTATGGTGGGCTCGATCAACGCCTTGTTGGCGTTCAGAATACCGAGCCGATCCGAGAATTAATGGCATAAAGCAAACGCGTTATTTCTTTCAGCTATCAAGAAACCGAGAGCCACCAGGCACCGAAAGTGTGCTTGGAGAAATTTCTGCGGGTTCGCCAAATTGTGTCTTCCCGAGGGCCGCGCATCGGTTATCATTCAGCACGCGTGACGGACGCTCCGTCCTCTTGTTGTGCCCCGTCATGAGCGGTTTCAAAAAGAGTGTTGAATGATTGGTGTCAGGTGTCGCCACCGACGATTAGTTGAGCCTTCGTGTATTGAATCCATTGGGTACGTGAGATGTCAAATACGAGTTTGATCGATTTGAGAAAATTGCGAAAATCGGCACTTAAATTATCGAATTCGCAATCGGGCGTGGCGATTGGTTGGGCCATGAGTCGTTTGTTCAGTAACCGTGAACTACAGGAAAACGTGATCAACGCGCCCGAAGATGCGCCGCGGGTTCTCGATCTGAATCCTCTCCATTGGGATGAGTTGCTTTTATTTGATACTGATGATCAGGGGCATACCAATTCTCTGAAACAGCAAAAACGATGGCATGAACTACGCCGTCTATTGCCCTTGACGCTCAACAAGCTAGAGAAACGGGCAGAAGTCGCGTTTCACGCTTTTGTTCTTGATGATCGCGAAAGCAATTCCCGGCGAGCAACGCAGGATGCAATGTGTTTTTTAGAATTTCTGATGCACCATGAGTGGGTTGAGATGGATTCGAGCGAGGTCAAGCGAATTCGACGGCTTTCTAACGCCGCCTAATCGAAGTAACGCCGCCTAATCGAAGTAACGCCGCCTAATCG
>JAPKBL010000084.1 GCA_028823415.1 Mariniblastus sp. | reverse complement strand
AAACGAAACAAGCCCCGCTGTTTCCAGACGGGGCTTGCAATTCGTTCTCAAGATCTGACCTGTGGTTTAGTCTTCACTAGTTCCAGACTTTTCTGGAGAGTCGTCACCGGAATCGTCGTCTACAACGCCAACCCCGACGGCTTCTTCTTGCGGAGGTTCTTCAGGAGGTGGAACAAATTCGCTGTCGAATTTGAGCCCCGTGATCTTGTCTTTGTCGTTTTTGACACCGTCGATCATGATTCGGTTTTTGCCTTGGAAGTTACCTTTGAGTAATTCTTCGGAGAGAGTGTCTTCGACATAATT
This sequence comes from Mariniblastus sp., assembly GCA_028823415.1. GTDB lineage: Bacteria > Planctomycetota > Planctomycetia > Pirellulales > Pirellulaceae > Mariniblastus. The sequence goes on along the minus strand of JAPKBL010000084.1, from coordinate 21,855 downwards.
TTCCAATGCGCGTCGTAACGGACGTGCACCATATTCCAAATCGGTTCCCTTTTTGATAAGGAAATCTTTTGCATCACCGGTCAGGGTTAGTTCAAAACCACGCTCGGAGAGTCGTTCCCTAATTTTTGCCAGCTCGAAATCAATGACCAATTTGAGGTCTTTCTTCTCAAGGTGACGGAAAATAATCGGAGTTTCGGATAGGCGATTGAGGAATTCCGGACGGAATGCCTTGTTGATCTCATCGTAAACTCGAGTTTTCATGCCCTCGAACGACTGGTCTTCACCAGCGCCGGGGAGTCCAAAGTGCGATTCGTTCTTAATTGCATGAGCACCGACGTTGGTGGTCATGATCAAGATTACATTTCGGAAATCGATATTTCTGCCGAAGCTGTCGGTTAAACGTCCTTCTTCCATGACCTGCAGGAGCATATTGAAAATATCGGGATGAGCTTTTTCAATTTCATCCAAGAGGACAACTGAATACGGACGGCGGCGGATTTTTTCGGTTAATTGTCCGCCTTCTTCATAGCCAACATATCCCGGAGGCGCGCCGATCAAACGGCTAAGGTTGTGTTTTTCCATGTATTCGGACATGTCGATTGCGACCAAAGCATCTTCATCGCCGAACATGAACTCTGCCAGCGCCTTGGAGAGTAATGTTTTACCAACACCCGTTGGGCCGGCAAACATGAAGCAACCGATTGGGCGTCGAGGGTCTTTTAAACCACTTCGACTTCGGCGAACTGCTTTCGAGATCGCGAGCACAGCAGCGTCCTGGCTGACGACTTTCTTGTGCAATTCGTCTTCCATTTTCATCAGCCGCATCGAGTCTTCGGTTGACAGACGCGTCAGGGGAACCCCCGTCATTTTTGAAATGACCTCTGCGACGACTTCCTCATCTACCACGCCATCCGTTTCCTGAGACTTCTCACGCCATTCGCGTTTGATTTGGTCTTTCTTTTTACGAAGTTTATCGGCCTGATCGCGCAGGTTTGCTGCTTTTTCAAAATCTTGATTGGCAACTGCGTCTTCTTTTTCTTTATTGAGACGCTCGATGTCTTCGTCGATTTCTTTCAAATCCGGTGGACGGCTCATGGTTCGCAGCCGGACGCGTGCACCTGCTTCGTCAATGACATCAATTGCTTTGTCGGGCAGACATCTTCCGGTAATGTAACGACTGGAAAGGTCGACCGCGGCGGAAACGGCATCATCGGTGATTTGAACGCGATGGTGATCCTCGTATCTCTTGCGAAGCCCCTTCAAAATTTCGATGGTTTCCACGTTCGATGTCGGCTCGACGATGATTTCCTGGAATCGACGTGCCAAGGCATTATCTTTTTCGATGTACTTTCGGTATTCATCGAGCGTTGTTGCTCCGATGCATTGAATCTCTCCACGAGCCAGAGCAGGCTTGAGCACGTTGGCGGCATCGATTGCCCCCTCTGCTCCACCGGCACCGACCAGCGTGTGCAGTTCGTCGATAAACAGAATTGTGTTTTTTGCTCGGCGGACTTCGTTCATTACCGCTTTGATGCGTTCTTCGAATTGGCCGCGGTACTTAGTTCCGGCAACCATCATCGCAAGGTCGAGTACGACAATTCGTTTGTCAGCCAAAATCTCCGGGACTTCGCCCGAGATCACCAGTTGAGCGAAACCTTCCACGATGGCTGTTTTTCCAACCCCGGCTTCACCGAGGAGGACTGGATTGTTTTTCGTTCGACGGCATAAGACCTGAATGGCACGTTCGATCTCTTCGGCGCGACCGATGACAGGATCCAATTTGCCTTGTTTTGCTAACTCGGTGAGATCCCGCCCGAAACTGTCGAGGGCAGGAGTTTTTGACTTTCCACCTTGCTTCCGCTCGCTTCCTTCGCTGCCTCCCGAACTTTCTCGACCTCCTCGTTCAGAACCTTCGCCTCCTTCAAGGCCATTGCCGAGCAGATTGAGAACTTCCTCGCGGACTTCTTCAAGTTTCAGCCCGAGGTTCATCAACACCTGAGCAGCGACTCCTTCTTGCTCACGAAGGAGTCCAAGCAGAATGTGTTCGGTTCCAACGAAGTTGTGGTTGAGGTTACGGGCCTCTTCCATCGAGTATTCAATGACTTTTTTGGCTCGCGGGGTTTGCGGAAGTTTGCCCATCGTGATCATTTCTGGACCGCTCTGAACCAGTTTTTCAACTTCCAATCGGATTTTCCGAAGATCAACGTCAAGATTTTTCAAGACATTGGCGGCAACGCCCGTTCCTTCTTTTACCAGACCGAGCAACATGTGCTCGGTTCCGATGTACTCGTGGTTAAAACGCTGAGCCTCTTGATTGGCCAGTTGCATGACCTTTCGTGCTCGATCAGTGAAGCGTTCGTACATATTGTTTTCCTCGTTCTAACCTGTCGATTTTTCAGCGTTCAATGTTTGAAAGTCTCAAAATCGTTTTTATTAGTTGGTAGTTTTCTAGGGTTGCTCGATTATACGCGATTATCGACTTTGTATTAAGCGGCGTCGGACCACTCATTTTTGTTGTTTGGCTTCATCGTTAAAGAATTTCCGAGTTTTCCTTCATCTTGCGTTAAAAGAATCTCTCGAATTAGTTCTTCTTCTCGTGTGCATTCAAAATTCCACTCTACCGCTTCGTCAAAACGCTTAATCTCTTTTAGTTGTTGAAGCGATTGGTCTAGCTTGCGAGAGTGTCGAAAAAGCGTGGCTAACAATAGCCGAGATTCGATGTCCCTCGGATGCTGATCAATTTGACGATTCAATAATGTTTGAGCTTCTCCCCAATGTCCCTTTAAGTATTCGTGTTGTGCTTGAATAAACAAGGTGTCGGGTCGCTCTGGGACCGCAACCTTTTCAGTAATCGGCACTGTCATCACGTCAGTTAAGCGGTTATACGACACTAACGCCGTTGCGGCCCAAATTAAACAAATCACCGGCCATGCGATTAGCGGGAATGCTTCACCCAATGACCACTTCCATAGGAAACTGGAAATCAACGCGATGTTCAACAGAATTGAGAATCCAATTGCGGCAAACAGTGAAGACCAATGGCCTTTACACCAGAGACCCGATAAGCCGGGCCAGCTACATAGCAATAATGGACCCCAACGCATGGGTAATCTCCAGCTTCCATTTAAAAATACCACCGGAAAACTGCGGTGCGGCAATAAAATGAGCCAGCCGAGGTTCCCCGTCGCAAATAAGTATCAATCTGGACGCAAAATAGGTCAATCTCAATCAAAAAACAGGATTCGAGGGATTCTAAGGGGGACTATCACTTACCGTTTGCTTATGATCTATACGTAAATTCGCGGTATTTGGTTTAGTTTCGACCCAACACGAGCTTGTTTTTTACTCGATTGAAACAGCTATCAAGCAAGAATGCGTCAATTTGAGGTGGCATGTTCGTGCACAAAAAACTTCTTTTGATGGCTGAATTTTTTCTCAATCCCGTTGCTGCTGCGTGACAAAACGAACTTTCGAGGTGTCAAACTGGCAGATGTTTTTTAAAAAATGAACGATAAACATTCTGAATTTTCTTTATTTCGCATTTTGGACGCGGCCATCAACCGGACCAATGAAGGATTGCGCGTCGTAGAGGATTATGCCCGACTCGCGATCGATGACGCGTTTTTATCGACCGAACTGAAGCGCCTTCGACATGATTTAACGGAGACTGTTAAAAGTATTGAGTTGTCAAAAAGAATGCACGCGAGGGATACGTTGGGGGATGTGGGGACTGCAATCGAGTTGCCCACTGAATATGAACGATCTGGGTTAACCGGGTTAACCGGGTTAACCGAGAATTCCGGCGGATCTGATTCTACCCCCAGCGGCGAGTGGGATGACGGTTTGAGCGGAACAATCAAAGCGAATTTTTCGCGAGCGCAACAGGGGCTTCGCACCATTGAAGAGTTTTCGAAGTTGCTCGATGTCGATGTCGCAAAAAACATAGAGCAGATTCGGTATCGTAGTTATTCAATTGAGAAGTCATTCATCGCGACGGTTTTTGGTCATCGTGAGCTTGCTAAGGCAAGTCTTTACACGTTGATAACCGCCCAAGGCGAATGGGAAGTACGGGTCAAGGCGATGGTGAAGTCGGGGGTAGATGTCGTCCAATTGCGAGACAAAGGGCGATCTGACCGTGAGATCATCGCGGTCGGCAGAAAGATTGCCGAATTGACCTGCGGCAGTAAAACTGTATTTATTATGAACGACCGTGCTGATTTAGCGAATGCCGCTAGGGCCGATGGCGTTCATTTAGGGCAGGACGATTTAGAAGTCGGCGATGCCAGGCGGATCGTTGGCCCTTCGAAATTGATTGGTGTCTCGACTCATTCGCTTGCGCAGGCTCGTCAAGCTGTGATAGACGGCGCCGACTATATCGGAGTCGGTCCAGTGTTTCCCTCAACGACGAAACATTTTGAAACCCACGTGGGACTTGAATTAATTAAAGAGGTTGCCGCAGAGATTAAGTTGCCTGCGTTTGCGATTGGTGGAATCACCCTTAGCAACCTCCCGCGGGTCCTCGACTCAGGTGCCCGCCGCGTCGCAGTCAGCGGAGCGATCAATGAATCGGATGACCCGGGCGCCGTGGTGCGAGAATTCAAGCGTTGTCTTGCGTTTTAGATGAAGGCGATTCAAACTGGGCCGAGGATAAATCTACACCTCGCGAAGGGGGGGATTTCTTGCTTCTTGTGCGTTAATCTCGGTTGCAATTAAGTAAATTTTACTTTTTGTATCTTACCAGCCACGGCTTGACGTTTTATCTAAGCAGGCATCGGCTATGATTATGCTTCGATAAGATGCAGGGCGCGAGTCCTGTTAAGTGTTTCGCGGGGTGGTCCGTGGATTTATTTGAATTGTCTTTGAGCCGTTTGTGGCCAGGGGAAACGTGAAGCTAATGGAATTTCTCGATGTTCCAATTTTTGACGACGATATTTATAAATTAGTCGTGCGATTTGCGATTAATCTTGTGTTTCTTTATCTGGTCGTAGGTATTTCCTATTGGCTACATCAGCAAAACCATCGCCAAGTTTTCAACTTGCTGGTGATGAATGTGGTTGTGTTCTTCATCTGTTTCACCCTGAAAAAGCTTGATCTAGGGCTCGGGATGGCACTTGGCCTGTTTGCGATTTTTGCCATTATTCGCTACCGAACCGCTGCGATTGACGTCAAGGACATGACGTACCTGTTTGTTGTCATTGGCTTAGCGGTTATCAACGCATTGTCGGGTAAGCAGACGTCCTATCTCGAATTGCTGCTTACCAATACGGTGATATTTGGAGCAACCTATTTTCTTGAGCGGAGAATGGCAGAGCCTAGGAAAGTCAAGGCGCCTAAATTGGCGTCCTATGAGGTCGTCTACGACAATATAGATCTCTTGCACCCCGGTCGTGAGGATGAGCTTATTGCGGAACTCAAGTTGAGAACTGGAATCAAGGCTGTTCGCGTAAATGTAAAACAAGTTGACTTGCAAAAATCGAATGCATTAATCGTCTTGAAGTACCGTGGTGCCGGTAATGGCGTGGCTTGATCTTGTCGCCGTCACGCCCAACTCAATGGTGCTGGTCTGCTAGTCGTGAATGGCTTCGTCCAGCATCGACTGGGTGCCGAGGAGTTTTTTGTACTTTTGATACACCCCGTCGTAGGCCGCAACGGATGGGGTGTCGGGTAGGTATTGCTGGGGAGATCCCGTTGCTTGTGCGTTAAGAAAATCAGGCCACGGACTCTCCGCTCCCTGCAGAACCTGGTTGCGGTATTTCGCCATCAGGGCAGCGCCCCAAGCGGTGCCTTCTTCCGCACTTTCGAGTAGCGTCACGGGGTTAGCAAAAACATCAGCAAGTAATTGAGCGAGCTCCGGAGTTTTTGTCAGTCCTCCGGAAAGCACCAATTCCGTTCGAGGAAATCCCTGACCGTCGAGGATCTCGCAGCCGAGACGCAGATTAAACATGGTGGCAAGCAGGGCAGCCTTTACCACGTTGCCGGGTGTCGCGTTTTCTGAGTTGAGTCCGAGCAGCATTGCAGTTCCACCACGCTGGACGTTGATTCCGGGTTCGTCGTCCATGAAAGGAAGTGCGATGATCCCACCGCAATCGGGAGCTGCGTCGAGGAGCATTGGAATGACTTTCTCAAATCCGTCGCCACGACTTCCGCCGATGGCCAGACCAAACATTTCGACGACGCTGTTCATAAAGGTTGTGCCATTACGAAGCCAAACCATGTTGATCGGTTTGCCGTCGGGGGCGCAAAAATGGTCGACGGCTTTGCTAACACCCGAAAACGAACGATCACCGACTGAGTTTGCGCAAACGGATGTTCCGAAGCTGCAGGAGATCATTCCTGCCTCGCCGATTAGCGAACCGGCCAGAGCAGCAGGTTGGTCGCCTTCGGCGGGTGCGACGGGAATACCTTCGGGAAGCCCAAGCTGCGCTGCGCCTTGGGAGCTCAGTGCGCCCCCCGATTGTCCGGCACGGCGAACCTCCGGTAGTAACTTTCGGAGTGGCGTGGTGTGTCCTGCTACCGAGTCATACTTTTCTAGCAGTGCCTGATCGTAATCGAGCGTTGTCTGGTCAATGGGGAACATTCCGGCGGCATCACCGATGCCGAGAACCCATTCGCCGGTCAGCTGAAATGCCAGCCAGCCCGCCGGCGTTGTTATGTGGTGGGTTTGCTGGGCAATCTCAGGTCGATTTCGCAGGGTCCAGAGCCATCGCGCCGAGGTGATTCGCTTGGGCATTTTTACGCCCATCGCGTCGGTGAGCTCATTTTCCTCGGCTTCGTTTCTCGCATCACACCAAAGTCTTGCCGGTCCCAGTGAAATACCGTTTTGGTCCGCCAGCACTTCACCGTGCATTTGCCCTGAAATGCCGATCGCCAGAACGTCTAAAGCGTCGTTTATTTGGGCGTGAAGGTTACGCATTGCATTGGAGAGCGCCGCGTCCCAGTCGGAAGGAAGTTGTTCGTAACATCCTTCGTCGAGGGCGGAGACCATTGCGTAGGTAGCTTCGCCAGTCCCGACCACTTTAAGGTTTTCGTCGGTGAAAACAACGGAAAGTCCTTGAGTGCCCGCATCAATACCAAGGTATCCCTTAATCGCCATCTGTTTGCATCCTCAACTTTAAAATGTGACTCGGATCAAAAATACCTAAACAGAACGCGCTCTAATCGTCGGTTCTTTCTTTCACTCGTAAGTTCTGGCGGGCTAACCTAAATTTCTCCGGCGAGTCCACGCTCATAATATTTATGCGTAATGGAATCTTGATTTTCGAGTAACCAGTCAATATCAGGCTCGTTGCACATCGCTTTTCGAATCGCTTGCGTCGTAGCTTCACGATGAATTTCAAATAGTGCTTTGTGGTCAAGGTTGTCGTCCGTTGCGACACCCGGGTTGAGCCATACAGAACAGATAATCCCCAAGTCATTCGCTTTTTCTTTGGGGATGAACCCCGCGCGGACCGCGTCAAGCACGCCGTTGGCGATCGCTGCCTGTACCGTCCCCATTAATATATTGGTGTATCGGGAACTTTTGACGGTGACTTTGCTGACCATCAGAGTTACCGGTCGAACCTGAATATCTGTATTGAGGATTGCGAATACCTTCGAGTGTCCGGCAGATTGGTTGCCGGTCAAGGTGGCGATCGCAGTGCCTACTGGTCCATCGAGTTCGCCAATTACGACTTCCGGCTCGGCAGCGGTAAACGGAGGGCCACCTGCAATCAGGCATTCGCCGGTTCTCATTACAATTCGTTCGCTCATTACCAACTCTCTATTCCTGAATTTTAAAATAGTAATTTTCTACAAGGAGAATCTGAGTCTAAGACCTGTTCGCCAGTATGTCACGGGTGTAATAATAAAATTGAATTAATCTAGGGGCGAGATTGATCAGCCCAAACGCCTACCTGAGTTTGATTTGATTTGTATTGATTACCTTTTATTCTCTCTGGAAAACACATGATCGAAGTGGAATTAAAGTTCCCAGTATCGTCCCTCGATGAAATTCGTCGTCAGTTGCACGCGATGGGGGCAACCTCTAAAGGCGTTTCTGTTCAAACCGATGAATATTTTAACGATCCGAAACGTGATTACGCTGAGCTTGATTTAGCGGTGCGGATTCGACGAAGCGACGAATGTTTCTGGCTGACTTTCAAGGGTCCAAATCTTGACTCAGCGGCGAAAATTCGAGAGGAGATCGAGGTGCCGCTGGAAAACGCAGAGGCTGCCGAGCAGATGCAGGGCGTTTTAACGGGTATGGGTTTGGTATCGGTTGCCAAAGTCATTAAGCGCCGCGAAGAATTTGTTGGTCGTACCGATTTGTCTGATGTCCATTTTTGCTTGGACGATGTTGCTGAAGTTGGTGGGTTTATCGAATTGGAATCGGTCGTCCAATCTCAGAAGGATGTGGAACCGGCGAAACTAAAATTATTTGCGTTGGCGGACCAGTTGGGGTTATCTGGCAGCACGCGGACAAGTTACCTCGAGATGTTACTGGACGCTCGCGAATCGTAGTCCATCGATTCGCCGACGGGTCCTCGTGGAAAGCAGGAGGAATGACTAGACTTGGCGAATGTCATCCGAACTGCCTGACGATCATTCTGGAACTCAGCACCAACGGTCTCCCCTGCCCCGATCCAATGGCGGATCTGGAGATCAGGAAGCTCCAGATACGTCTTGCGAGGTGAGTGATCCCCCGCATCATGCTCACAACTTTCGGTTCGCAGTTCTTTATATGGTTTTCATGAGAACGGGCTGGATTTTTAAAACTGAGAGCATCGTTATGCCCGCGGTTCTGGATGTCATCGGTGGCGCGGGTTGGCTGAGGGGCTGTCTGCCGATGCTGAACCGACTTGGGCAGAGTTTGCCACCGATGTTGGCTTCTGATCGTGTCCGCGGCGCGCGATTGAAGAAACTCGGGCTGTTCTCAACCACTTCAACGATGGGCGCCTGTTTTTTATTGCTTGCCGCAATTTGGGCGATGACCGAAGGTGCGAAGAGTTGGTGGCTACCTATTGTCTTTCTTGTGATTTACGCCGTGTTTTTTGCCGCGACTGGAATCAACATGATGGTGTTAAACACCATCTCGGGAAAGTTAATACGCGTCGATCGCCGTGGTCGACTTTCTCTCGTGGGGACTGTCTTGGGGGCAACTATCGCGGTCTGCTGCGGTTGGTATTTCTTGAATCTTTGGTTGGTGGATGAGTCCGTTGCTGATGGAACACGTTCGAATTTTGAGATGATATTTTTCTTCACGGGAATGACCTTTGTGGCCGCCGCATTCATCGGCTTGTTTCTCAAGGAAGCCCCTGATGAAAATCATACGCAACGACGTGGCGGAAAGGATCTTCTGCTTGCGGCTTATGAGACATTCAAGACGGATCGGAATTTTCGGAGGCTTGCGATTATTGCGGCGTTGTTTGGGATGTACTTGACGCTCTTTCCGCACTATCAACGGCTTGGCCGAGATCGACTCGATCTTGGTTTGAGTGCGTTGATTCCCTGGCTGTTAGCCCAGAATATCGGCGCTGCACTTTTTAGTATTCCAACGGGGTGGATTGCGGATCGTTTTGGCAACCGATTGGTGATTCAATTGATTTTGTTAGTTCTTTGTATTGCGCCTGCTTTGGCTTTGTTTCTTTCGTGGAGTGACGATGTACGACCAGCCTGGTTTATCGTGGTCTTTGGTCTGCTGGGACTAACCCCTGTTGCCATGCGTTTTTTGAATAATTACACACTTGAAATTGCGAGCCATGGCGAACACCCTCACTACTTAAGCACGTTGGCTTTCGCGATCGCGGCCCCGCCGATTCTGTTAAGTCCGTTAATCGGTGCGTTAATTGACTGGGTTGGATTTGAGCTGATTTTTGCGATTGTGATTGGCTGTGTTTTTTCGGGCTGGCTAATGGCATTCACTTTGGTGGAGCCTCGCAAACTGAGCTCGGGTGCAAAATAACGTTCATTTCAGACAGGGTTTCAGCGGCCGCCCCTCAGAAGTGTGAGTTGGGTAACAGTCCGTAATAAGTTGAATAATTCTCACGACCGTTGAGTCTAGATTTTGCTGACATCGACCGGTAGACTCACCGATAAATTACTGTGTCTTGGTTTTGTTGGAGAAAAACAGGTGAAACTTAATATGAATGCTTATCGGATCTCTTGCTGTTGGCTGTTGGCGTTAGCCTTTACCGTGGTTACATCTTCCGTCTCGAATGCTCAGGATTTGACGGGCGTAAAATGCATTCTCAACGGCAAGAAGGCTGCCAAGGCAAGTGCCTCAGTTGATTACCAGGGCGGCAAGGTTTACTTTTGCTGCGGCAATTGCGTGAAAGCGTTTACAGCCGACATGAAGCTTAAGGACAAGGCAAAGTACACGACCAAGGCCAATCACCAGTTAGTCGTGACTGGCCAGTTTACTCAGAAGGGTTGTCCAATTTCTGGCAGCGCCGTCGATGCCTCCAAGGTCGCCGAGATTGGTGGCACGGAAGTGGCATTTTGTTGTGGGAACTGTCTAGGGAAAGTCAACAAAGCTGAGGGGCTTGAGGCGAAAGCTGCCTTGGTTTTCTCGAAAGCTGCGTTTGCAAAAGGCTTTGAAAAGAAAAAAGCTGAAGTGGATTTGGAGTCCCTCAATTGTATAATAATGAAAAAGCGAAAAGTCGTTGAGGGTAAGTCAGTCGATTACAAAGATGGAAAAGTCTATTTTTGCTGTGGTCGATGCGTGAAGAAGTATTCAGGAGCGCCAGCAAAGTTCGAAACACTGGCGAATCACCAACTCGTTGCATCTGGGCAGTATCAGCAGATTGGCTGTCCTATTTCCGGTGGCGATGTTGATGAAGATCAAGCAGTTGTCGTGGGTGGTGTAACGGTTAAATTGTGTTGCGATAAATGCAAAGCAAAAGTTGAGGGCGCTGCATCGGAGGAAGCAAAAATCGATTTAGTGTTTGGGGAGAAACGATTCGCAAAAGCGTTTTCCAAATAAGCTCGTTTTGAATGATCTGCCTGAGAAATGATTTCTCAAAAAGAAAATTAAAAGCACGATGGATCGTGTTTTTTAGAATCTGGACAACAACAAAAGGGAGTTACCTATGTCGTCTTCAAATACACCTGTCGAGAAAGACTACGACCCAGTTAAGAATCCAAGGCCGGAAGATTTGCATGCTTACGGCATTGGTAACGCCTTGATTTGGTTTGCTGGTTTGCTGGCTTTGATGGCAATTATTTACTGGATTGCGTTTTAGTTGGACTGAGGCAGTTAATTAAAAGTCGTAATTCGCGAGCTTTTACTGATCTTTCCGCACCGGCGTGGCTTTGGCATAATTTCTGATATTCAGAAACTGGCCAAGGACGGACCGATGCGGATTTTTTTTTCAGTAGGTGAGCCAAGCGGAGATTTGCATGGAGCAAATCTTATTCGTCGTTTAAAGGTTCGTGATCCAGCGATCCAGTGCGTCGGTTTTGGCGGGCCGAAAATGCAGGGTGCTGGGTGTGATCTGCATTTCGATCTGACTTCACTAGCGGTCATGTTTCTGGCTGCCGTGCTCAAAAATATCAGGCTGTTTTTTCGGTTGATCGCTCAGGCGAATCATTATTTCGAAAACCACCAAGTGGATGCCGTTGTTTTGATCGACTACGCCGGGTTTAACTGGTGGATTGCTCGGAAAGCAAAAAAACACGGGATTCCCGTTTTCTTTTATGGAGTTCCTCAGGTCTGGGCTTGGGCGCCGTGGCGGATTCGAAAAATTCGCAAGCTGGTCGATCATGTCCTCTGTAAGCTTCCCTTCGAGGCGCAATGGTTCACCGCGCGAAACTGCCACGCAACTTACGTTGGGCATCCTTATTTTGATCAACTGGCCAGTCAGGAGTACGACTCCGCCTTGGTCGAACGTATTGCAGGCAAGAATAATAGGTTGATTACTTTGTTGCCGGGTAGTCGAGATCAGGAAGTTCGAAATATCTTGCCGATTCTATTGGACACGGCGAAGTTCACTTTGCAGGAGGACGAGACGTGCCGTTTTGCAGTCGCCTTTTATAATGAACGTCAAAGGCAAATGTCGTCCAAGTTAATCGCGGAATCGGAAGTCCCAATCGAAGTATACGTGGGAAAGACCCCCGAACTGATGCAGGCAGCCTACGCCTGTGTTGCGTGTAGCGGATCCGTTTCGTTGGAGTTGCTCCACTATCGTAAGCCCACCGTCATTGTGTTTAAGGTGCGGCGGTGGGTGATGGTCGCCCAGGCATTCCTGCTGAGGGTTAAATTTATCACCCTGGTCAATTTAATTGCAGCCAAGGACATACGCCGGCGAAAGTTCCGGTTGTACAATCCTGATGATCCGAGTGCAGAACCGTGTGTGATGCCTGAATATTTGACAGCTGGTAATCCATCAAAAAAAGTTGCCCAACGAGTGGTGGGTTGGCTCAAAAACAATCAGTCCCATTCAGAGAACGTTGCCGAATTGGATGGGTTGGCGCAGCGCTATGCCCAGCCGGGAGCAACTTCGCGCGCGGCCGATTACTTGTTGGGAGTGCTGTGTGATGGGCGTTTGACAGAGGGTGGTCGGGATGACGAAGGATCGCCACCGACTGAACAGGCAACCGAGGTTGCTACTTGAGCAACCTTTGGAGAATCGTTGGCATCGGTTAAACTGGTTCAACGACTGAATGCGATTGGTTCCTTTTCAGCCGGCAACAAGTTTGGCGTAATCGTTGGCGCTTGCGAGTTAGTTTAATTGTTGACTTTAAGTCGACGGGAGATCGTAGTGTTTCTGAGTGAACCGGGGCGAACTGGCTATGATCTTAATTTTTCCTGTTTCGGTTTTCCGGTGCGGGTCCATCCGGCATTCTTTATTATGCCGCTATTGTTAGGCAACGGCCTCATCACTCCCAGCGTCAATCAGGGCGTTGGGCTCTTGGTCGTCACAGGCATCTTTTTTGTCTCAATTTTGGTTCATGAACTTGGCCATGCAATTGCCTTCCGAGCCTTTGGTGTCCCATCGCGAATTGTGCTTTATTGGATGGGAGGCTTGGCGATCCCGGAATCGTCAAATGCTTGGGGAAGTCGCTCCCGCGGTGCCTTGAACTCAAACCAACAAATCATCGTCTCGTTTGCCGGGCCGGCATTTGGACTCGCGCTTGCGGTTGTGACCGTCGGGCTGGTGTATCTCCTGGGTGGCGAAGTGGTTTTAGATCGAAGTACTAAAATCCCTTTGTTAATACCGATCTTCACCGAAGGTTCGCAATACGCTGGGCAGGGAATTGTGTTTATGATTTGTTACGGCGGGATCATGCTGAACGTATTTTTGAATGTGCTGAATCTCGTTCCAATTTATCCTCTTGATGGCGGGCAGATCGCCCGCCAGTTCATGGTCAAGATGGACGAATATAATGGCGTCAAAAACAGTATTTACTTGTCGCTCGGAAGTGCCGTTTTAATCGCGGTTCTCAGCCTCATGATGGGGGATCGCTTCCTTGCCTTCTTTTTTGGGTTCATGGCGTGGACCAATTATCAAATGCTCCAGCAGTACAACGGGTCGCGTTGGTAGTTGCGTAATCTCATCGAATAGAACTCATGGGTGGGCAATTAAAAATTGCTGTTTTCTCAATTCGTGTCGTGCGCTATTTAGCACTGAGCGAATGCGTTTTGCGTTTCTAATACCGCGCGTAGGTTGCGCCGCTAGGTTGAGTGAAGTTGTTTTCGCATTGCGAATTGTTGCGGTCGAACACTCAATAAGTGAGTTAGGGAGAGAAAACGGAGAAAAAAAACCAATTTTTTTCATTTTTTTTTTCGCAGTGTTTTTCATCTTACTAACCGCGCTTGATTCTTCGACTGAAGGGTGTCGATTTCTCTTTATTTGAATTGCCTGAAATCTTGCAGTGCGTGTTTACGATAGATTTCGTTCGATTGGTTGTGGCGGAATCACGGCGTTTGATTTTCCTTTGCGGATTCAAGTGCAAAGTGTTTTCGGGAGAGAGAAAACTGATTCGCAAAGAGTACGGTTTTGTTTTTAGTTCTTTTTCAGGCGTTTTTTGTCTAAAACGCTTTTGCAAGTCGGCCGTCAACCAATTGCTTGTTTGGTTGACTAGGCAGTTTGTCGCAGTTTTCGATAGAAACACGCTCCGTCTGTTTCTCGAGATGGCCAATCGTGAGGTTGTTTGGGTTAGGGAAATTAGTTTAACAACTTGTTGCAGTTGAAAAAGTGCGGTCGCGATTTAAAATCGCGAACTTTGCGTTTGTTTTTTACCGTCGATTAGATCGAATGAAAAAAACAGGTTCAATGTTGAGCAAAAAAATTCCGAAAACTTGAAAAACAATATTGAAAAGTTTTTTTTGTTTTTTAAAACTTACGCATCAAAGACGCTCGTTACCTTGAGCTCAAATTTTGATGTCGATGAAAGCAAATTGTTTTTTCGAAATTGAAAGATGAAATTAAGCTCTGACCATCGAAGGTTGGAAACGAGTTGACATTCGAGCCATTTCTAGAAATGGTTTAATTTCGAATGGTGAGTTTGCTTTAAGACTGGCATATGGTTGCTGGGGAGTGGCTCGCCACGGTCTATTAACGGAGGACGTCCTGTGGCCAAGAAAAAAGCAGCAAAGAAAAAAGTAGCTAAGAAAAAAGTAGCTAAGAAAAAAGTAGCTAAGAAAAAAGTAGCTAAGAAGCCTGCTAAGAAAAAAGTAGCCAAGAAGAAGGTTGCTAAGAAAAAAGTAGCTAAGAAGCCTGCTAAGAAGAAAGCTGCTAAGAAAAAAGTTGCTAAGAAAAAAGTAGCTAAGAAGCCTGCTAAGAAGAAAGCTGCTAAGAAAAAAGTTGCAAAGAAGAAGTAACTCGAAATTCGAGTGAAGCAACTGCTTAATTGAAACAACGAGAAAGGGCCGCTTTATTCTAAAGTGGCCCTAAGTTTTGCGCAGTCGGCAATCAGGAATTGTGTGGTTGCACTTACCCCAGCACAGGAAGTTGTGCCTGCACGGGGTTTTCGGCGGCATTTTTTGCCAGCGTTTTGGCAAGATTGTAGGCAATCTTTACGAGGTGAGGGGCGACGTTTTCATCGTCAAAGTTGGCCGCCATCTCTCCTGCATCGCCACGTTCCCGGAGTTGGATATTGATCGGGATATCCCCCAGGAATTGAATGTTATCTTCGGCCGCGTATTTCTGGGCTCCGCCCTTTCCGAAGATGTCATACTCCTTGCCATTGTCCGGGCAGAGGAAGCTGCTCATGTTTTCGATCAATCCGAGGATCGGAATTTTGACTTTGCGAAACATGCCGACCGCTTTGATGGCGTCGATCAAGGCAACCTCTTGTGGTGTGCAGACAATGACTGTTCCCGTTAGCGGCAGGAGTTGTGAGAGGCTAAGTGCGATGTCACCTGTTCCTGGCGGCATGTCGATGATCAGGTAGTCCAGGTCACCCCACGCAGTATCGCGCACAAAGGTGGTGACTGCGGAGTGCAGCATGGGCCCACGCCAGATGACCGCCTGTCCCGGAGGGACCATGAAGCCAATGCTCATAAGTGGGATGCCGTTAAAATCGAGCGGCTGGATTTTCTCGTCCACTTTTTGAACCTGACCACGAACACCTGTGAGTTGTGGGATGCTGGGGCCGTAAACATCAGCGTCAAGAATGCCTGTTTTACAGCCGGCATTTTTTAGAGCTAACGCGAGGCTGGTGGCGACGGTACTCTTGCCAACCCCGCCCTTCCCTGCTGCGACAGCAATGACGGCTTTGGCGGTTAAGCCAACTTGGCCAAGTGGTTGAGCAGGTCGGAGGTGCTCGGTTATCTCTACCGAGATTTTCTCTATCTCGCCCGATAGGTTTTCCTTAAGCAGGGTTGCGATTTCCTGTTGGAAGTCAGGCTTCAACGGAGCAGCAAATGTAGTTAAACCAACTTGGACGTTAAGTTCGTTGTTTTCTACAGCGACCGTGTGGATCTGTTTAGCGAGTTTGCGACCGGTTTCGGGGTCTTTGACTGTGCCGAGTAGTTCTCGGGCGCGCGTCTCGAGGGGATGTGAATCTGTCATTTTTTTTTGTTCAGGATGTAGGTTGTTTCAAAAGTACATCGATTTTACGTTTGCAACCGGTTTTAGGGAGTGGGCCACGGAAGATTTGCCCAGACATTTTGCTCAATGGACGGTTCGCCGGTGATTCTTTGGTGGTGATGCTGACGGATCGCGATTTCAAGTGAGGGGAATTCGATGGGAGATCCGTAATGACCGCAATTACCGAGTGTTCTTAATTTTTTTTCCGACAGTTGGTCAGGAAGTTTGCCAACGGTAAATGTTTTGATTTGGAAAGAATTGTTATCTAGCCCGGATAGGTTTGAAAGGAAGGAGTCAAGCGATCTGTCTGGTATTTCAATTACAGCAGCGGATGCGTCGATTTTCACCGCTTCGGTCCAAATCGCTTCAAAATTCAAAACCCAGGAAAGTCGAAATTGGCTTAACTGGCGAGAGATGGCGGCGCACCATTGGGGGGAGCGAGCCCAGACGATGACGGTGGGGTTCAGGCTCATTCGAGTTCCTCAAATGCCGATGAGTCGATTTCGTCGGTGTGATTCGTTCCAGGTTCTACGTGCTCGAAGGGAATTTCGAAATTTTGCAGGCGGCGAAGTAGTTTTGGGCGGCTGATTCCGAGGAGCGATGCCGCTTTGGCTTTATTGCCCTTGGCCTCTCGCATTGCCCGGGAGATGAGCTCTTTTTCTATTTCTCTCAGGAATTGGTCTAGATTGATTTTCGTTTCTTTGGCCGTGCCTATTCGCATGGCTCTTAAGGATTGGTGAAATTGGTCGGGCAGGTCGTCTGGTTGAATGAGAGCGGAATCGGTATTGAGAGCAGCGAGTTGGATTGTTCGATTTAGCTGATCAATGTTTTCGGGCCAATTGAATTCAATGAATAATTGCAGCGTCTCGTTGGCAAACCCTGAAAGTTGTTTTTTTCGTCTGTTGTTGTCTCGCTCAAGAAGTGCTTGAGAAAGCAGCGGGATGTCTTCTACTCTTTTCGACAGGGATTCCATTTCAATCACCATGACGCCGAGTTGGTTGGTCAATTCGGTTGAGAATTGAGCGGAAGCGGTCAGCTCGTTTAACGTCAGGATTGTGGTTCCAATGGTTCTCAGGGGGCAGTCCGGAAGTTGAAGGAATCCTAGTAATTCGTGTTGAGCGGCTTGTTCGAGGCGGTCGATGTCGAGGAGTAGAAGCCAGGTTTGTGTCTTGGGCTGGCTTCCTCCCGCGGGCAGTTCGCTGACAATTTCCTTGATGCGTTGCTGAATCAGTTTTTGGTCTGCGATCGCACAGTGGATCGGCAGAAGTTCTATGTGGCGTTCGGGATCGCGAACCGCATGAATTGTTTTGGCTAAGTGTTCTTTTCCACTCCCCGGCGGACCTGTGATTAGTAAATCGGCATCACATTGGATGGCGGCGGTCACGCGTCTGCGGCATTGTCTTGAGAACGAACTGGATCCAACCATGCCTTCGAGCGAGTGGATGCGGTCGGATTGTGCGCGGATGGCGGCTAGTTGAGAGTGAAGTGTCTCGGATAAGAAATCTGGTGATTCCGGTTTTGTTTCCGGTGGTGACTTGGAGGTGTGTGGGTCGCAGATGACGAGGAGACCCAGTCGTTTTTCCTCGGCGTCTTTTAGCAGATAGGTCCAAGCTGATTTCCAGCTTGTTGTGTTTTCTAGGTCGATGGCTGAAGCCGTAAAAGACCGAGGGGCAATGGACGGGGGGTCTTGTGGCTCGAAGTGGGAAGGTGGCGGGCAAAGTCCTTTGATTTTGTTTTGATGACCGTCCAGAGGCTGGCTGGAAAAAACGCATTTCAAGGCAAGGATGTGCTCCAATTCTGCCGCACACCATTGCGCACAGGCGGGATTGGCATACGTAATCACGAAGTCAGGACTCACAAGGTAAACAGGCGAGAGCGCTCGATCGAATGACCGGTTCAGGATGCGCGGTGAAGGTTTGGGGTTTGCCATGTGATTGATCAAAAGTCGTGAAATTTGGGAGTCTGTGGAGAGTCGTCCACGGTTCGTCTGATGTCGTATAATTTAGCTTATACCGGGGGGGGGATTCAAATTTCAGGCCGCCCTGCCACCGTTTTCTCGAGAAACCAATGGTTAAATTCGAATGTGCGATTCAGGGAGGCTGATTGAACTATAGAAAACGTCGCCCGACGGTTATATTTAGCTTGGCGAGATCGCGCAGAATCGGCGAAAATTAGCCGCACTGCCTTGAAACTTTTACCCAACCGAGATGCATGACCCGAGAACCCATTCTTTCAAATAGCCCCGTGCCCGAGGAGGATGACCCTAGCCTGCGTCCTTCGCGGATGGCGGATATGGTCGGTCAGCGAGATGTGATCGCGAGATTGCAGATTGCAATTGAAGCAGCGCGGCAGCGGAGCGATGCCCTCGGCCATGTTTTATTCGATGGGCCTCCTGGGCTTGGCAAGACGACTTTTGCCCATTGCATTCCATTGGAAATGGAAGTGCCGGTTGATTTTTTATCAGGGCCTAGTTTGAAGGCGCCCAAGGATCTCGTTCCTAGTTTGACTAATCTTCAGGCGAAGCAGGTTTTGTTCATTGATGAGATTCATCGGATCCCCAAGGCGGTTGAAGAGTATCTTTACACCGCGATGGAAGATTTTCGTATTGATCTGATTCTTGGCGAAGGGATTAATGCGCGAACCCACAATATGAAATTGCAACCGTTCACGTTGATTGGCGCGACAACGCGGGCGGGGATGTTAACCGGCCCGTTGAGAGATCGTTTCCAGATCCGCGAACATTTGGAGTTTTATAACGACGAAGATTTAACAGAAATTGTTCGTCGTAACGCGAGTAAATTAAACGTTGGCATTTCGGATGAGGCGGCGAGTGAAGTTGCGTTACGAAGTCGCAGTACGCCGCGGGTTGCCAACAACCGACTGCGATGGGTACGTGATTTTGCTCAGAGTCGAGCTGCCGGTGAAATCACGGTGGAAGTGGCCCGAGCGGCGCTTCTGATGGCTGAGATTGATGCGCTCGGTTTGGATCGCCAGGATCGGAGATACCTCGATACATTGATTCGTGTCTGCATGGGGGGACCGACGGGAATTGGCACGATTGCTGCAACGATGAATTCCGTCACGGATACGCTGGCCGATGAAGTGGAGCCGTTTTTGTTGCGGAGTGAGTTGATTTTGCGAACCCCGCGCGGCAGGGTAGCGACGGCTAAAGCGTTTGCGCATATGAAATATGAGCTTCCTCCAGAAAACGGTAATTTTTAGCCGTTTGCGTCAAAGGGCGGAGGCTCAGGCTGATTTGAAATCGCATGTTTTCATTCAGTCGCGATTGCGAGCGATCAGTCCCCGGGACTGTTGGGGAGAGGATGTAGTGGGCGGGGACGTGCGATATTGGCCTCCTGCGCGTTTTATTTGAAATTTGTTTACCGTCACGGTTTGCTGTAGGGGGGAGGCGATAATTGGTTGCCCGCCTCTCGTTGACACCAAAATCGACGGTTCTTAGATTGACAGTTCAACAAAAACTTCAACGAGGTGATGCATTGACCAAGATTGCTTTTTTATTTCCCGGGCAGGGAGCGCAGACCGTTGGGATGGCACGAGAGCTATGCGGCGAGTTATCTGTCGCGAGTGATTTATTCAAACGAGCGGCCGACTTGTTGGGCTACGATTTAGCCGATATTTGTTTTAATGGCCCGGCCGAAAAATTAAATTCGACCGTCATTAGCCAGCCGGCTTTGTACGTTAGCAGTATGGCTGTCTTAGAGAAATTAAAACTGGATAAGCCCGCTATTTATCAAAATTGTGAGGGAGCGGCTGGTTTAAGCCTCGGAGAATATACCGCGTTGGCATTTGCGGGCGGAATGAGCTTTGAGGAGGGGCTTCGGTTAGTGCAGAGACGTGGCCAGGCGATGCAAGAGGCGGCTGATGAGACGCCTAGCTCAATGGTTAGCGTTCTGGGGCTTGACCGGGAGCAGACGGAAAAAGTTTGTGATGAAGCCCGGGTTGAGGGGGAGGTTTTGCAAATTGCAAATCTCTTGTGTAAAGGGAATATTGCCGTTTCCGGTGGGCTAGCCAGTTGTGAGCGAGTACCTGCTGTGGCGGAGGCGGCCGGCGCTATGAAATCAGTCCCTTTGGCTGTCGCGGGTGCATTCCACACTCCGATCATGGAGTCGGCGGTTGGGAAAATTTCCGAGGCACTGTCGCAAGTCGAAATACAACCGACTCGTTTGCCGGTATATTCTAATGTCGATGCTCGCCCACACACCGCTCCGGCTGAATTCAAGGAGCAGTTGGTAAAGCAGGTTTGTGCTCCCGTATTGTGGCAGGATTCAATTGAACGAATGCTAGAGGATGGGTTTGATGAGTTTTATGAGGTGGGTGTAGGCCGCGTCCTGAGAAGCTTGATGAAGCGAATTCACCGAAAGACGAAATGTTACGGCGTGCTGGATTAAATCGTTTTGGTACGTTTGGCAGACACGATAAATTTTTGTAAGAGAAATTTGAGGAACAAATGAGTTTGGAATCGATGAAGGTTGATCTTTCTGGACAAAACGCCATCGTCACTGGCGCGTCCCAGGGTTTAGGCCGCTCTATGGCGATCGCTTTGGCGGGCTCCGGAGCGCGTGTTGCTTTGGTGGCGAGAAACGCTGAAAAGCTTGCTGAGACAGCGCGTTTAATTGAGGAAGCCGGCGGAGCGGCGGAGGTAATGGCCGCGGACGTCAGCCAAAAAGAAGCGATCGAAGAGATTGTCGAAAAAGTGGCTACCGAGTGGGGGAAGCTCGATATTTTGGTCAACAACGCGGGAATCACACGAGATACGCTCATGCCGATGATGAGCGACGAGCAATGGGACGATGTGATTTCGGTCAATTTACGCGGGACTTTCTTGTTTACGCGGGCTGCAAGCCAGCGCATGATGCGGTCTCGGTACGGGCGGATCATTAATATTTCCAGTGTTTCGGGGTTAATTGGGAACGCTGGACAGACCAATTATTCGGCTTCCAAGGCGGGGGTGATTGGGATGACCCGAAGTCTCGCCAAGGAATTAGGAAAACGGAAAGTCACCGTTAACGCCGTTGCCCCCGGTTTTATCGAGAGTGAAATGACCGCAAAGCTCGGAGATACGATACTTGGAGAGGTCAAAAAGCGTATTCCAGCCAATCGAATTGGGACTCCGGATGACGTTGCAGCGTGCGTACTATTTTTAGCGAGTCCTGCTGCATCTTACATAACTGGGCAAGTTCTGACCGTCGATGGGGGAATGACGGCCTAAACTCTTCGAAAATAACCATTTTTAAGGGTAAAAAAGTGGGATTCTGGTGATGTTGCCTTGACCCTTTTTGTCGGAATCCTCTATCTTGTTGCCGTTGTTCATGTTGCCACCGAGACCTTTTCGCTATCATTGCGAACTGTTGAGGGCTGAGATGAGTAATCAACGTTAACAGTTTTCCGCAAGGTATTTTTTTAGAAGGAGGCCGATATATGTCATCGGTCGAAGAACGCGTCGTCAACATCGTTGCTGAGCAACTTGGCGTCGAGAAAGACAAAATCAAACGAGAATCAAATTTTGTCAATGACCTCGGAGCAGACTCGCTCGACACCGTCGAGTTGGTAATGGAGCTTGAAGAGGAATTTGATATCAACATTCCCGATGAAGCTGCCGAGAAAATTCAGACGGTCGGTGAAGCGATTAGTCATATTGAGAACTCCTCTGCGACTGCTTAGTCGCGGATTTTGAAATTGAATTGATTCGTTGCGAGACGGTCTTTAAAACAATCCGCAGGATGGCATTTGGTTATCCTGCGGTTATTTTTTAGGATTTATGTTTCGCGCAGATGTCGTGGATATCGATTTGCCTTAATCGCAAACGCCCTTAATCGCAAACGCC
>JAPKBL010000083.1 GCA_028823415.1 Mariniblastus sp. | reverse complement strand
GGTCATTGGTATGGCGGGATTGTTTCGGTCTCAAATTGAGTATCTGTCTCAAATTTGACCTGCCCCCAAAAACGATACCAGTCTTTAACTTAGAGTATCCAACTTCTCAAGCGAGCCGTTTTTTAAATTGAGCGTAGCGAAATTTGAAAAACGGCTTTTCATAATTGTCTCGGGTGCGGGTGAGCGGCAGCCCAACGAGCTGTGCGGCCGCACCTGGTTGTAGTGTCTTCTCCATCGTTCGATCAGCACCTGAGCTTCGGTCAACGTATCAAACAATTCAAGTTTCAGTAGTTCGTCTCCAAGCTTTCCATTGAATGATTCGATATATCCGTGCTCCCACGGACTGCCTGGGGTAATGAAAAGAGTTTTTACGTTCACTTCTTCAAGCGAGAGAACCACCAAAGTAATGGAGCGGCACAGTGGTTCGAAGAATGGTTAAATAACGAAGCAGTAACATTCTGAAATATTTAGAGCGATGAACTCTACGAGAAATGCTTCTCCGCTTCGGTTAAACGGTTGGTTGTCCGACGGTTCGCCGGTTATCGATATCAGAATTTCAGTTTAACACTCAACCAAACTCCCAATTCAAATCATTTCTGAAACAATTGCGGAAACAACCCAAACCGCAAACAGACATGAAATAGCAAAAACACCAATTCCCATCACCCGCCGAACCTTACGTTTCCACGCCCCTCTGACACACATCTCGTTGATCAACACCACCAATATAGCCGGGAGAAAAAACAGCAAACTATGGTCAAATATAAAACTGTTGACCTTGAGAACCGTGCGCAACCTTGACGGGAAAAAATACCTGCGTTCTTCAACATACGCACAAATTTCTGGAAACTCTATCAGCATGAAATAGACGCAAACAACAAAACTACCCAACCCAACAAATAACCAAATTAACCCCGACGGATCACGAACGCGCGGATCAAAAACAGACGAATTTTCAACATCTTGATTTTTAACATCCGGACCATCGGTCGAGGAGTCGTTAGGGGATTGAAATGGATTTAACTCAGCGTTCAACGAAACGATTCCCGAAAATACAGAATGCGAGTCTTTCCCGAACTCCGTCACCGTTGAACGAACCGACAGTTCGCCGAAGCCACAGAAAAAACGACGATCGAATAAGGGGAAATTGAGTGTTAGTCACTCTTACACCTTAACTAAGATCCTAACAAAATAGTTTCCTTTCTCTGATAATTCCAAGGCAAGTTGCCGGCGTATTCTTCTGAACATCTTATAGAAAACCAGAGGTTTTTGTGCGGTCATTAAAGGCAGACAAGACCATCGTTTCGGTTTTGTACTGAATTCTAATTCGCGCTAGATCAATGGGGAACCAGTTCACAGGATTGCCGTTCGCAAAGGTTACGGCCTTGTTCTCATAGAATACAAGGGTTACGCGGCTTTGAATGTTAAATAGGCAGTTTCAACAACCAACTATTCTGCTTTAGTTCGGAAAATTGAATTGCCCCAGCAACCTTCGTTGCGATTCCGGAATCAAAATTCTTTTTTTCACTTGGAAGTTGTTGATGGCTTTCTTGGTGATTGGATCGTCGATGGTTAGATAACGGAGTTCCTCGGGTCGCAGTTTTTCGGTAACGCGTTTGGCTGGCGATGGGACTAGTGTGTCGTATTCCCATTGGGATGCGGCTATTTCTGTCAACTAGGTGGCGTTCTCCAATCTGTATTTATCTAATTTCGGTGTTGGTTGAGGCCATTAAAGCTTTACTAATTGCGGACGCGAGATAAAGATTCGAAAATTAAAATCGAAAACGTACTTCCGTTTGAAATAGCTGACCCTGGGGTCTGGTTTCACGCGACATTGAGTAACGAAAGTTGATTACGCCAGTTACTCTCGTGCATTGCAAAATTCACTTTCTCCCTGTCAGCAAATTAAGCTGTACACTAACAATTCAATTGCCGCCGCACCATAATGACATCCGACCATAATGACATCGGACCACAATTAAAATCACGAGCAGGACTACAGATGGCACAACTCGAGGAAGTCGGCGAACGTGATGGCTGGAGGTGTTGGCTATGCGACGATCCCGTTGATCCAGACATGTCCTCCAACGACCCGCGTGGGGCGAGTGTTGACACTCGGATCACCAAAGCAAAAGCAAAAAAGCTTAAAAAAGAAAGAGCTCTAGCACCTCCAGAACGTTTGGCACACGTTGGTTGCAATACAGGCAAAGGAGCCGTCGATGCTGTGGTCAAATGGCCAGCGCATTTTATCCTCGTTGATCCGGCTCCAATCATCGCGACTGCAGAACGACTCAAACGCAAAGGAGGACGAGAAGCAATGGCCAGATGCCCGACACAAGCAGACGCCGAAGCGGTGGCAAGCTGGTTAGTCGACCGAATGTCTCGCCTCGAACCAGATGTCGATGTAAAAAGTCGTGTCGACAAGGCTGGCGGCCAATTGCTGGTGAGTCTTTTTGTTTAACCTCCCGCACACCCTCATCCGTAGTCGCTCCGCCGCGAAACCAATCACTAATTTACCGAACATCAATTACTTCCCAGAAAGGGTAGTGGCACTTTCCCTTGGCGATGATGGTCATTGGTTCCAGTCTACGCGTGTAGTCCCAATCACGACTCGACATTCCAAACATCGGACCTCCACCGCGTCATGTTTATCGAACAATCTGGCAATTCGGATAGTTTGCCGTTGTCGAAGTTAGTCCACAAGCCGTTGGCGAGAGGAATGCATTGCATCACTTCCAAAAGCGTTTACTTGCGAAAACACTCGTGATCGGCATCTCCACCGCTAATCAGATAGGCGACCAAATCGAGAATTTCTTCTTTAGTCATCCTGTCAAACAGGCCCGTGGGCATTGGAGAGGTTTTGGAAACTTTCAGTTCTTCAATGGTTTTTCGATCGATAATCACTCGCTCGTTTGGATCCGTTAAATCCGTATTAAGCACAATCGCATCGCCGTTTCTTTTCACACCAAGATTAACGATAACACCGTTGTGCATTATTCCGTCGTCAGTCAGCACAGCCACCGAAGAAAATTGATCATTTATGACTCTGCTCGGATTAATCACTTGATCCAGCAAATCATGAGCCGAATAACGTCGACCCGCGGTTGTTAGATCCGGTCCTGTCATCCCGCCTTGGTTTTGAAAACGGTGGCAGGCGAAACAAGCGGCCGCCGCAAACATCTTTCGACCGTTAACAAAATCTCTGTGCTTGAGATCCGTATTCGCCGCTTGCGAAAGTTCTTCAAGTGTCCATTTCTTGATCGGTCGACCATCAAAGATTTCACCAAGATTTTCGATCGCTGATTTCTTGATCGGCTTTTTTGCAAGAATCTCTTTAAGGGACTGCTTCTGTCCAACCGTCAATGAGGCAACGGCATCATCCCGAATAAACTGAATAAACTTCTCGAAGCTCGCCCCACCTCGATAATTTGCTGCTTTGAGAAACCACTCAAAGTAGGCAGATTGCAGGTCGTTGGTCCAGCCAGTCTTCAACAATCTGATAGAACGCGCATACTGCATTTGTTCTTCTTGGGTTGGGGCTGATTCGATTAATGCCATCGCCTTCGCCGCCAGCGTAGGGGACTCAAGCCACGCGAGGGTCTCACACAACAGCCAGTTCAGTTCGTCCGACTTGGATGGAAACAACGGATCGACCGCCGCAATCAATGCTTGCACCGTTGCTTCTTTGGGCTTACCGAATCTATTTAGCGTAATCTGGAGCGTGCGTTGGAGCGTAAGTTGACTTGCCGGATCGAGTTCGGAGAGATTCAGAGCGAGGATCGCAGCCAATAACTTATCTCGCATCGCGGTATCGATCGGCGGCGAAACATCGGTCCGGTGTTGTGGACAAACTCCCGCAACACGGGCTAACGAAAGCAACGCTTGAACTTGCGTTTTCGGATCCGATTCAGTAATTGCGTTCTCGGCCCATGTTTCAACAGGTTGGTGTTCAATGGCGGTTCGCGCGGCAGCCCGAATAAATCGATCATCGTTTGCCAAATACTTCCACGACTCCGCGATTGCTTTGGGATCCTGTCGCCCGTGAAACCGCTCCAATGCTTTACGCTGTTTCATCAAATCGTTTGCCGGCGGATGAGAGGTTACGTACTCCGTTGATTCATCGCCAACGTAGGTTACGCGATATAGCCCCGACTGAACTCGCCGGCCACCGATCGTGAAATACATGGCGCCGTCACTGGGATTAATGATCGCATCGGTAATTGGTAATGGGGCGCCGGTGAGAAACTCTTCTTTCGTCGCCGAATAAGTAGAGCCTTCCCGTTTTAGATGGACTGCGTACAGTTTTCCCCAACTCCAATCGAGTGCGTACAATGCATCTTGATACTTCGCCGGAAATTTTGCCCCGTAACCAAAGGTCGTACCCGTCGGCGAACCAGGGCCAATGTCGAGAACAGCCGGAAGGTTATCCTCGTAAAATGCAGGTCGCTTACCGGCTCCGTTTCGCCAACCGAACTCACCTCCGCTAACAACGTGGCAAATTCGCGTCGGGCGGTACCACGGCGTGTTAAAGTCGTACTCCATGTCGGCATCATAGGTGAATAGCTCACCATCTCGATTAAATGCCGCATCGAAGATATTTCTGAATCCGGAAGCGTATGCTTCAAAAGTCTTTCCTTCCCAATCGACCTTGTAAATGATCCCGCCAGGTGCCAGTGTGCCCCGGTTATGCCCCCTTCCATCCGGGAAACTCGGCAGTAGATGGTCTTCACCCCATACCTGCGGAACTTGAGACGTCGCGGCGAATTTGGTTGGCTTAGTCGTGTTACCTGTCACTAAAAACAACGATTTTCCGTCGGGGCTGGGCACCACAGCATGGACTCCGTGGTCTCCCCGGGCGTCCATCTCTTTGAGACATTCAACCTTGTCGAGTTGATCGTCATTGTTGCTGTCACTAATCCGGTACAGACCGGATGGGATTTTTTTTTCGTAATCATTGACGCCGACATAAAGAGCGCCAAATGCCCAAGCCATTCCATTGACCGCACGAATGTCTGCGGGTACCGGTTGGATGTCCGCGGATTTCAATTTTTTTCCGATGGCTGGGGGCGTGACTCGATACAGTCCGCCGAACTGATCACTAACTAACAATCGCCCTTTTTCATCCGCACACAGATTAACCCACGAACCATACTTATCGCTGGGAACAGAATAGATCAGTTCGACTTTAAATCCCTTGGCGGCCTTGATCCGATCAACGGGAGTCGACCGATTGCTCAGTTCATCGGCAGCCTCATCCAACGGTTGCTTTGCAGCAGGACCGCTGACCTGATGAATCAGACCGTTTTCTAGCGCAGTAAAACTTGGGGCGGTCACGTCCCGACCAACTAGGATTTCAATCCCGTCAACAACTTCACCAACCACATCAAGCGTCCCCTCCGAGCCTGAGAAGTCTTTCCCCGTTACAGGCGATGGATTTTCTTGCGCGTTGACGGGGAAAGCGAGAATGGTAAGCAACAACAACGTCGGGAATAGTTTCATAGGTCTGATCAAGCCTGCCACGTAAGGAACAGGGCTATTAAAAAACAGGATTAATTTCAGTTGTCTTATTATTCGGTATCCAATTACAACGCCAGCGGTCATGAATACTCAAATTTCAAGCCACTTTTTTTTAGCATCCGTAAACGTTTCATTTGCAATTTAACGCTTTTGCAATTTAACGCTTTTACGCGGATCGAGTGAGACTGATCTATCTGATCACAAAATCGATTACGTTTCAATGAAACTTTCCATCAATGCCAAAATCTGTCGTTCATACTTCTTCGGAGAAATCGATCGCAATACAGCTTCGAAGGTAATCAGATTTACACTGTGATCAAAAATCATCCACGTGGTTCTATTATTTCGTCCAGCCGCCTTTTAAGAATAATCACACTCAATTCGAGTCCCCCTAGACTCCGCCTTCGCTGGCACCCTTTCCCAATCGAATAATACTTGCGCTGGAACGACTCTAAATAAAAGACAACTCTATTTTCTTTGCCGCTTTCAAACGGTCTCGCGCGGACAGCTTTTCATAAAAAGGATCGTGCGGATAACAACCACTCACAATGCCATTTCACGGTGCCGTCGTGCAATCGCTGAACGTCCGACAGATTTTTTTCGGGTGATCACCTTACCTGCAAACCACGTCAGCCAAAAGTTCCACCAAATTTCCCAGACCGATCATAATCGCCCAATAGTTCATGACCAAAATAACCGTGACGGTGTTTTATGTCGACGAATGAAAAACAACATTTTTCGCCTAGCACAACGGGGGCGGCATATTCTTCAATCAAGACTGATCAGTCGCCATTGCACATTACCCTATCTATGGCCAAATCATTGCGCGTGCAAACTTGGAAATCCGTCCGCTGTTGAATTCGTAGCACCAGACGTTACCACTCTCGCGATCTATCTAAAGAGGAGTGTTTCGCTCCGATACAGGAATCAATTTTCAACCGTTGGGAAATACTTCAAGTGAATAAATTGTCCCAAACAACGCAAAGACTTCCGCAAATTCAAACCCGAAAAATTGTTCGCATTCCTCATCGAGGACCTGATAGGCGTTGATCATCTGAACGTCTTCGAGCTCGCTAAGCCCGTGGCTTTAGAAGACAGTTTGCCGTACCACCGTTTGCCGTACCACCGTTTGTCGTACCACCGTTTGCCGTACCACCGTTTGCCGTACCACCGTGAAACTGAATCTGATCAATGCTGCGTCGACACCCATCAATATCCAACGCCGCTCCTGGCGAATCTTTCACAAATGCGCCTCGGTGCATCTCGGTTCCTTTGTCTGAGAGAGCAGTGATTCAAGCGGGACCAATATAAAACCAATCTCAAAGAACTAGACCACTATTTTTGTATTCACGCCGAAATTCCAACAACTCACTCGAAAGTTGTTGGCGTGGCTTATTGATTTTTATCGGGCGACGAATCAAAATTAACATCTCAATATTGATCTTAAATAAGTTGGCGATGACTAATGTTCAGCATTACCCCCTCTACTTTCCAGCCTTTCAAAATCCGACCATGAGGCAGGGCATAAAATAGACCGCCACTTTTCACGCCCTTTTTCCAAACACAAAAGAAGATTCGGTGACAAATAAAAATAAGTACTTTCTGTATTCGTTTGGTTTCGTGTTATTACTCGCGGCCATTCATCCTTCCCTCGCACAAGCCCAACCAACGCAAAGTAAAACTTTTGCCGGTGTTTGGAACGCCACGGCCAACTCCGACCAGGGTGAGGGGAAATCGACTTGGACCATCAAGCAAACTGCAGACCTCAATTATTCTGGGAAATACACTTCCACTAACAGCGAACGTGAAATGACGAACATCCGCACCGAGGGTGACTCGCTTAATTTTGAAATGGACGTCGAAGCTCAAGGACAATCGGTATTGGTTAAGGTCGAATCCGTAGTTGATGGCCAACACTTGAAAGGAAATTGGAAAGCATTCGTTGATGGGAATGAAGTCGCGACCGGTTCTTTGGTCGCGATAAAACAACTTAGTCTTAGCGATTTCCGAGGTTACACTTCCGACAAGGTGGGCAGTGGTTGGTCCATGACTGACGGCACACTTCACTTCGACGGGACTAAAAGTGGCGATATCACCACGAAGAATGAATTTGCCAACTTTATTCTCGAATTTGATTGGAAAATATCTGAGGCCGGGAACAGTGGTGTGATGTATCGGGTTTCTCTCGGAGACAAAAAGCCCTACAAATCCGGACCGGAATACCAGGTTCTCGATGACGACAAACACAAAGATGGAAAACTCGAATCCCATCGCGCCGGCGCTCTCTACGCACTTTACATACCGAAAAACAAGACGTTAAAACCAGTCGGGCAATGGAATTCGTCTAAGATTGTTTTAAAAGGCGGTTCTGTCGAGCATTGGCTCAATGGAAAAAAAGTAGTCGAAGCCGAATTGGGAAGTGCTGATTGGAACCAGAAGGTCGGAGCCAGTAAATTCAATGGTTGGGAAAAATTTGGTAAAAACAAAAAAGGGCATATCTGTTTTCAAGATCACGGGGACCCGGTCTGGTACCGGAACATTAGAATTCGAACAATTGATTGACGCGACTGCGATGTAAAAACAGCGAGGACGAAACCTATGCGAGACGCTTAAACTTAAGATTGCCTCCTAGTGACTGACTTCAGACAATAATGAACAGCTTTGGTCCCACCCATCCGACATTTGGAAATTGAGAAATACATGATCACTCGAGCAATTTTTATCGGCCTGCTGTTTATCGGCCTAACCCCTGTTCTTGGACTCGCAATCCAAACACCACTCAACTCGGATCTAGAATCCCAATTGGCTCCCGGCAATGGCTCAACACGAGCCAAAGTCACGATCATGGCTGGAGACAACCAATGGCAAGTCAAACTGGATGACGCGTTGTTCACCGCGTTTGATTTCACGACCTATAACAAACCAATTCTCTACCCGATTTATGCACCGGGGCAGATCGCGATGACCCGCGACTGGCCCATGAAGGATGGGACTGAGGGCGAGAGTCGCGATCACCCTCATCACAAGTCGATGTGGATTTCTCACGAAATCAGCGGAATCGATTTCTGGTCCGAAAAAGGTGGCACGGTTAAGACCGAGTCCATTGAGAAGGACTTCGTCGGCAACCCGACTAACGTTTTCCGAGCGACCTCTGCTTGGATTCGAAAAAGCGACAGCAAGACTATCTTGACTGACCAGACGACCTATTGGTTTGGTGGGGACCAGACGAGCCGTTGGATTAACTGCCAGATTGACTACCGTGCGACTCATGGTGATTTCGAATTCGACGATACCAAAGAAGGTCTATTTGCTATCCGGACCCACCCCGATCTTCGCCTGACCGCCAAACCAAAATCCGGTGTTGAACA
Organism: Mariniblastus sp.; assembly: GCA_028823415.1. GTDB lineage: Bacteria > Planctomycetota > Planctomycetia > Pirellulales > Pirellulaceae > Mariniblastus. The sequence continues at coordinate 13,580 of JAPKBL010000083.1, read as the reverse complement.
GGTTTTCGGAAACGCCACCAATAGCGAAGGTGTTACTGGCAAAAATGTCTGGGGCAAACAAGCAAAATGGCTTCTCTATTACGGTTTAGTTGATGGGCAAGCGGCGAGCATCGCTATGTACGATCATCCGAAAAACCTCCGCCACCCGACCACGTGGCACGCCCGTGATTATGGCCTGGTCACCGCTAACCCATTCGGGCTGCATCATTTTCTTGGTGCAAAAAAAGGTTCGGGAGTTTTTAAAGTCAAATCAGGCGACAACCTCGAACTTCGCTATCGGGTTGAGTTCTTCCAAGGAATCGCGACTCCGGACATGGTGCAACGGAAATACGAATCGTTTGCGAAACAGGCACTCCCCAGTCTGACAGTTAGGCAACGCTAAGGAAGTAATTAAGTCGATTTCCGTCGGCTCGAAACGCCCTGTCGAGTCCCCCATTTGTCATTAGGTAGGCTGTCATGTTTCATCAAACTGGGCGAGTGAATTTAATTTCACGGGTGTTTAGTATTCTAATTTTAGTGATGGCAGTCACCGTCACCCTTGGCGACGACACCTGGTCACGCCATTGTATTGATTCTTCGCGCGTTGGAGCCGACGGCGTTCGCCTTGCCGACTTTAATCACGACGGTCATTTAGACATCGTAACTGGCTGGGAAGAATCCGGTGTCGTGAGACTTTACCTAAATCCTGGCCCTACAAAATCAAAACAACCCTGGCCGCACTGCGAAATTGGCAAAGGTCGCTCGCCCGAAGACGCCGTCCCCTTTGACATTGACGGCGATGGTATTCTCGAAGTGATCAGCTGTCATGAAGGAACGCTTCAACAGGTGCTTGTCCACAAGTTCGCTTCTGTAAACAAAAATGCGACCACTGGATTGGATGATAATGCGCTCCTGAATCCCTCCAACTGGTCGACAACGCCAGTCACTCAGCTGGATGGGCAGATGTGGATGTTTGCAACGCCGATTGTGCTAAACGAATCTCGGCGGGGCATTGTGATTGGATCAAAAGGCGGCCAAGCAACCCTGACATTGCTGATCCAACCCAATATAGGTGAAACCAATCTGGATAATTGGATACAAGTGAGACTACGCGACTGCGGGTGGGTCATGTCGATCCAGAATATCGACATGGACCACGATGGCGACATTGATATTGTATTTAGCGATCGGAAATCGGCCACGCGAGCAGTCGCTTGGCTCGAACAACCCAATGAAGACGCAGAACATGACCTCTGGGTAGAGCACCGAGTTGGAGCCACGGATACCGAGCCACTGTTCATTGAAGCAACACCGAATCGCATTTTGGTGAGCACACGGAAATCCAATTGGATTGACTTTCGTAAAACAGAAGACGGATTATGGAAGCCAAACATATTTGACAATCCGCGCTCCGTTCCATTCGGCAAAGCCATTCGGAGGCTGGGCGAAAACAACATCGTCCTAACAGCTAATACGGCTGCCGATAAATTGAAGTTAGATCAACCGGGTATTTGGTTGAGATCGACCGAGGGTGATTGGAAAGCCATCGGTTCTAAAAACGAGTGCAAATTTGACCGAATGGAATTAATAGACCTCGATGCCGACGGTGATCTCGACATACTCACCTGTGAAGAACGACAACAGCTAGGCGTGGTATGGTACGAAAATCCAGGGATCAAATAAGAGAACAAAGCCAGGTTAAACAACTATTTCCGAGCCGCCTACTGGCCCATTCGGGATTTCAATTGTTTGCTCATTTGCGCCACCACATCAGGCTTGTTAACCGCAATGTTTTTCGTTTCCTTTTCCGTTGTCCTGTGATCATACAGCTCGACAAATCCGTCGTTGTGTAGGATCAGACGATGCGAGTCGGTTCGAATGGTTTTCGCTTTTCGGAAATAGGATATCGCTGGATGGCCTTTTCGAGTTGGATTTTTCAGAATGGGCTTAAGCGAAACCCCCTGCACGAATTCTGGAACTTCCATGCCTGTCAATTCACACAAGGTAGGAAACAGATCCAAAGCCTCCACAATGGATTCGGTCGATTCACCGTTTTGGTCCATCGACGGATCGCAGATAATCAGTGGCGATCGCAGTGATTCTTCAAACAACGAGTGCTTTCCCCAAATTGCATGTTCGCCGAGATGCCAACCGTGGTCACCCCATAAAACAATGATTGTATTTTCAGCAACACCAGTTTTCTTGAGTCGCTCGGTGAGTCGTCCAACTTGAGCGTCGGCATACGAGACACACGCAGCGTAATGTTTTCTTACATCGTTCGCAAAATCGATGTCGGAATTGGGATTTCGTTTCCATCGGTTGTATTTCATGAACTCTCCGGAGCCGTGCCAAGTCGTTTTTCCAACTGGTTTGTCCGGATGCAGGGTCAGCGGAAGCTTCGTATTTTCATAGGTGCGAAGATATTTAGCGGGAGCACCAAACGGCAAATGAGGCCGCAAAATCCCGACCGCCAAGAAAAAGGGGACGTCGGGATCGTCCGCTAATTGATCCATTTGTCGCAGCGCTTCGTCAACAGAAACACCATCCGGATATATCTCGTCACCGCCTTCCACCGCTTGAAAAACATCCATCGAAATGCCACCGTTTTTGGTACGGCTATCGTCTCGTGTCTCGCCATGGGCAAGTCCATGCATCCACCCCCTTGGATCCTTCCAATCGCCCGCGGGCAATAATTGGCGATTCCATGCGTTGGGCATCTCTGATTGTTTCGGCTCATTCCAACGTTCGCCTCCCAGACCCCCGGGATGATGCGAGACTTTTCCTACAGAGACCGTCGTATAACCATGTTTGCGGAACCACGCTGGCAGACTCGGCGATACCGTGCCTGAATCTTTTTTCAATTTTGCGGCTCGCCGGAATAGCGAATCGTTTCCCGACCCGCCGTACTGACCAGTCAGCAGGGTATACCGAGACGCACCACAGGTGGGGGCTTGCACATAATGCCTTCGAAAAATGGTTCCCTTGGAAGCAAGCCGATCAATATGGGGCGAGGCAATGTAATCAACCCCAAAACACCCCAGTTCGGGTCGTAGATCATCAATACAAATCAGCAGCACATTGGGTTGCTTGTCTTCGGCTCGGGTCGTTTTGCAATGAATGATCACAAAGGTGAAAATAAGGAAAATAATTGCCGATGTCTTAAATTTCATTTTGTTTCCTGAATGTCTTTGATTCGAAGATTTCTCCAACGCACCTTGCCCACTTTGCCTTTGTGTATTTGGAGAGCAAAAAATCCTTCATCGAAGGTCCCATCGCCTACCCAATGCGAACAAGGGACTCCATTAAGCCAAGTTTTAACAACTCTCCCATTCGCAGAAATAGTAAGACGGTTCCAATCCCGCAGGAGTGACTGCCGCGCCTTGCGATGTTCCTTCAACCACAGTGGATAAAAATAACCTCCGCAACTCTGCCCATAAATCCCTCCCGACCATCCACGATCTCTGGAAAATCCTTCCATCTCGAATTGCGGGCCGAAGACTACCTCGCGCCGTGACTCGTTGTTTTTCTTGTCCACCTCGGTTCTCACATCCGATCGAAACTGGACTCCTGAATTACTATCTTCATCCCATTTTAACTCACAGGTAAAAATAAAATTAGAATATTCGTTCGACTCGGTGCACAAATAGGTAGTCTCGGAACCCGGTTCGCAAGTTCCGACGATACAACTCTCGGTCACCAAAAACTTACTCGTCCCGCCTCTCCGCACCCAGCCGCTCAAATCATGACCATTGAATAACGACTTGAAACCGGTCGTCAACTTAGGTTCCACGTCCTCGTTGAAAAGCATCGTGTCGGCGGCAGGAATGTTCGTTTGGGTTTTATATTTCTCGTACCAATTCCGTTGATTCGAAGCGATGTATTGGGACGCCAATCGTTCGCTCAATTCGTTTCTCAAGTCACGATGGCTTTTCAAGTTCGCAAGATTTTTCCACTCATTCGGATCGCCCTGCAAATCATATAACTCCTCGGATCCGTCAACATATCGGATATATCGATAGCGATCAGTTCGAAGTGAATTATTTCCTGAGTCAAATGATGTCACTACCGCGCGATTCGTAGCGAGCGCGGGAGACTTCAGCAGCGGCACCAATGATTGCCCATCGAGACGAACAGGCGACTTAAGGTCACACAGCTCAACTAAAGTTGGATACAAATCAATCAAGCTTACAGGGCGCTCACATCGAGAACCTTGAGCAGCAAACCGTTCTTCTGAGTTCCTTGCAGGAACGACGATAAGAGGAACCCGAGTCGATCGTTCCCAACCTGTCCACTTACCCCAGTGCTCTTTTTCCCCGAGATGCCATCCATGGTCGCTCCAGAGAACAACGATCGTATTATTTGCTAATTCGGATTTGTCCAGTGCGTCCAATAATCGACCTATTTCAAAATCAACATAGGTTACGCAGGCGAGGTATGATTCGACCGCAGCTTCCCACTGTTTATTCTCCAACACGGTGGCATGACTGCCGGCGGTAACGGCTTCGGTGGCCCACCGACGTCCAAGCTGATCGATGTCGGCAAGATCATTCGGGATCGTCTTCGGAAGTTGGGCGGGGGTCTCCTTGAACCGCTCAAAGAACCTTTTGGGCGCCCACAATGGAATATGCGGTCGATAATAGCCTACCGCCAAAAACACTGGCTTGTCGCCGCTATGTTGCAGCTTATCAATCGCCCAGTCCGTAATTTTTGTATCTCCAAAATCTGAATCGGGAACATCAAACGGCCCCCAATCAAAGGATTCACCTCCATCACTGGTCGGATTTCGGTCCGACCTCATCCGGTTCAGTGGTAAGACAATCCTATTTCCCCGACTGTCTTTTGTAACGTGAGTTGGATTATTGGTGCCCTTACTCCCAATTTCTTGTTTCGTATATTTGGTCTGGTCTTTCGTCAACGGACTCCAGCGCTGTTCGGTCTTGAAAAACTCATCAACTCCCTTGAGACCCTTGGAGTGCAACAATTTACCAGTTCCAAGAACCTGGTAACCGGCGTTCGAAAACGACTCGGTTAGTTGCACCGCAGATGGATAGTTTCGTGCCAAACTACCACTTCGGTTGGACCAAACACCCGTCACTCGCGGCATCAGCCCGGTAAACACAGCAGCTCGGGACGGATTGCAAGCCGGAGAAGCACAATGGGCATCGGTAAAAAGCATGCCGCGTTGTGCTAGGCGGTCAATATTCGGCGTCAACGCCTGCGGATGTCCTTGCAAACAACCAATCCAGTCATTGAGGTCGTCAACCGCAACAAACAAAACATTGGGACGGGGACTAATTGCATCGTCCGTGAATGCTGACACCACCTCCGGAGCCAACAAAATTACAACATAAAAAATTAGTCGCATCAAAGCGAACGCAGCGCGCTGACGATTCAAACGGAACGAGCCTGTCCCTGAGTTGCATAAATCAGCCTCTAAATCAGCCTCTAATTTTATAGAAGCCATTATCTCAGCCCCCGCAGTTTAAACCCGACAACAAAAACAGCAGACCAAATCTGCCAATCGCTCAAATTCACCGCCTCCGCCAATCCGTTTCGATTTGCCACTCTAAACGTCAGCAGCCTTAGGACACGCAAAACCCTCTCGGTAGTTGCGCGTCACCATCTCGGTAGCGGTCGGGGAATCGGGGAAGATCTCTTTGTTTGGATCGAATTTTAAATGAGGCCCCATCGAAATCGGATACTTACTTAGATCGACATTGTTGTCTTCTAAGTGGCGAATCGTTCGTCCTAAGGTTTTGCCATTATCATCGAGGCTCTTGATATCCTTGAGAGTCTCGGCAGCCTGCTCCGCCGACACTTTATTGTCTTCGCCTAGGTAATAAGAAATATTACCCAGATGGCTCAAACCTGCAGACAAATGGCCCTCGCGTGCGTCGGCATTTAGATCATCCATTTTTCGACTCTCGCACACATCCAGGAAATTGCCGAAGTGATTGCCAGACCCCTTGAACGTCTTAATCGGTTGAAAGTTCTTATCAAAAGCCTCGCAATGCGTATAAGACCTTTGAACCAAAAACCCATCCGAACCATAAAACACAACGCCAATTTTATTACCTTTAGAACTATCAAAGAGACGATTTAGCTCATCATCAGCCGACGCCTTGACCTCAAGCCCGCGAGTTTCAAAGACAATACATTTATCGCCGTAATCATAAATTGAAACCTGCGTGTTTGCCGTGTCACCTGCGTCCACGTAGTTGGGATCCTTTCGCTCAGCCTGATAGCCAATGCGACCCCCGTAACTGACGACACTCACCGGATGCGAGTCAATTCCCAAACCCCACCGAGCGATGTCCGTTTGATGAGGCCCCTGATTCCCCGAATCACCATTTCCATAGCGTCGTTGCCAATGCCAGTCGTAATGAAATCGGCCACGTGTGTTTCGTGGGTCACTATATTGCGCTGGGCCACTCCACAAATTAAAGTCAACCTCTCCTGGAATCGGATAGTCGCCTAAACTGCCGATAGATTTTCGGCGTTTATAACAAAGGCCACGCGCGAATTTAACATCACCAATCCCACCCTCAGACATGAACTTTACGGCATTCTGAATCGCGGAACTACTTCGGCACTGAGTCCCGGTTTGGCACACCCGTTGGTATTTTTTGGAAGCCGCAATGAGCGCACTACCTTCGGCAATATTATGGCAGATTGGTTTTTCGATGTAGGCATCTTTGCCCGCTTGCATCGCCCACACTCCACAAAGTGCATGCCAATGGTTGGGGGTTGCGGTGCTCACGGCATTGACAGATTTGTCATCAAACGTGCGACGCATATCCGTCACAAATGTCGGCCGTTTCCCCTGCTCGCCGGCAATCATGTCGCACCGTCGGTTGCCGGCATTTTCATCTACGTCGACGACATAGAGTATTTCAGTCCGCGAATCCTTGAGCCAAGCATTAATATGACTACCGCCACGGCCACCCGCCCCAACCACTGAAACTCCGATTTTATCATTAGATGCGATCGGTCTCGTGGCTCCAGTGCCGAATGTCATCACACCGGCAGCCGCTAACGACTGCCCGACAAATGTTCGACGATCAATTCTTGGCATAATTTTACTCAATCTGGAAGTTAGGGGTGTATTGATTGATGTGTTGTAAGACTGCAGATCAGTTAGCGATTAAAATCCCAGCGATCACACAATGATATTAAGTTAGCCTGGCCGCGCCAAACCAACCAACAATTGTATTTGATTTTTTGTATCTAATTCCAATAGGATAACAAAAACTGTCGACCCATCCACTATTTAAAATTCGAAGTTAAAACGAATTCCCTGGAAAACCCTTTCGAGTCCAACCGATGCCATAAATCCCCTCCGATGTGTTATGTCAGCTGCGATACAATTCGGTGGCAATAAGGTTCAATGACTAATAGCATGAACATTTCGATTTTGCATCCATCCGCGGTGTTGACGGTGAAGCATCCTCGGCGCCAATCTACCCACTCACAATGGTCCAGCCAGATAAGATGACAGGTGAATCGCCCTCACCTAGAATTAAATGCATCACAATCTTGGGACTGACATAGGCATCCGAACATTATGAAAACATCAACTATTAACTTTCTCGATAAATTTACACTTACGCCGAGAATTGCCAACAGGTTCACGGCGTGCAGATTTACGACTGCCTGCCTGATGTTATTTTCAATTTCGACGATGACAAAATCGGTCGATGCCGTGCAAGTGGAGCGTAAACCCAATGTGGTTATTTTCTATACCGATGATCAGGGGACGCTCGATGCGGGATGTTATGGATCGAGTGATCTTCAGACACCCAATATTGACCGCATTGCAGCACAGGGCGTTCGATTCACTCAGGCCTACGCCCATACAGTTTGCTGCCCGTCGCGCGCCGCGCTACTAACTGGTCGGCATCCACAACGATCAGGAATAAACTCCTGGACACAGGGCAATATGAAAGGGCTCGATGGTACCAATATGGCGCTCACCGAAGTTACCATCGCCGAACAACTAAAATCGGCTGGGTACCGAACCGCACTTTTTGGAAAATGGCACGTCGGCGCTCACCGGGACTATGGCCCTAAGAAACAGGGATTCGATGAATTTTTTGGCATAAGAAATGGATTCATCGATAACTTCAATCACTACTTCCTTCACGGAAAGGGATATCACGATCTTTACGAAGGAACGACGGAGATCTTCGAACCGGGACAATATTTTCCCCAACTAATTACAAATCGTGCCCTTGCATTTATTGACCAAAACAAAGAAGTCCCTTTCCTGCTCTATCTCGGTTTCAATATCCCTCACTACCCTGAACAGGCCCTTCCAGAGCATACATCGCTCTATGAAGACCTTCCGATGCCGCGCCGATCTTACGCCGCCATCACAACGACGACGGATCATTATATTGGCCTGGTGCTGAAGAAATTGGACACGCTCAAATTAACTCACAATACAATTGTAATTTTCCAAAGTGACAATGGCCATTCAGCGGAAAACAAGGCTGCGATTGACATTGACGACCACACCAGTGGCTATCCTAATGGACACTACTACAGCGCAAACGGTGGCGGAGGGAATACTGGCAAATGGATTGGCGCAAAAGGCTCATTCCTCGAAGGTGGAATCCGCGTTCCTGCAATCGTCAGTTGGCCTGCCAGGCTACCCCAAGGTGTTGTCCGAAATCAGACGGTCACGATCATGGATTGGTTCCCCAGTCTCATCCACTGGTGCGGCTTGGAGGCACCCGACAATAAACTCGACGGACGGAACCTCCAACCGATCATCGATTCTCCAGACCAACCTACCGCGCACTCCGTGCTCCATTTTCAGTGGCAGAATAAGTGGGCGACTCGGGAAGGTGACTGGAAATTGATCGGAGTTAAACAATCCAATCCCTCAAAAATCAAGCTTTCCCTTCACAATCTAGCCGAGAACAAGCCAGAACTAAAAAATCATGCATCGGAGAAGCCCGAGGTCGTAAAAAAGCTATTGGCGATGCACCAAGAATGGTCTCGAGACGTAAATCCCAAATAGACAAGCCTTGATAGCGCCTGAACTTTGACAACCAAAATATTCTCACAACCAATTTGAGTCGCCGCCGGCACCACTGCTTCACGGCTCAGGAATTTTCCCGCTGGCGGATGGAAACAACCAGATTGGTTTGAATCGGTTGTTCATCGCGGCGACTGAAAATTTATTTTTTGTTTTTTTCAGTCGCCGGAAATCGCTTTCGGTTGTCACTTGGTACTGGCTTTCCAGTCCGAATCTGCCACCACTCCCCTGCCCGCTCTGAATTGTAGTTCGGATTCGGCATCGGCATGCGTGCGGACACATCGGTCCTCCATCGCTGAAGTTTTTTCTTTAAATCCGCGGCTCGACCGGGCTTCGCCTCGACCAGATTTTTTGTCTCACCGATGTCATCCGCCAGGTGATAAACTTCAGCATCTCCAGTCCCATCAAGATACTCAATCAGCTTCCAGTCTCGCTCCCGAATACTACTCGCCGGGCGATCATGGTGATAATGGGGATAGTGCCAATACAATGCTTCTCTCGCCAAGTTAGCCTTGGGGTTCCTCAACAAAGGCATTAGGCTCACCCCATCAATTGTCTGATTAACTGGCAGTTCGCCCGAAGCAAGTTCGACGAACGTCGAATAGAAATCGTGGCTGATGGTTGGCTCGGAACAGACCGAACCGGGCGTCACTACTGATGGGTACTTCACAATCAACGGCACCCGAACACCTCCTTCATGAAGAGATCCTTTCTCTCCTTTTAATGGGTCCTGAGTCGAGACGTAATCATCCGCTGCGGGACGATAATCGTAACGGCGATAAAGCCCCCCATTGTCGGAGGTAAAGACGATCATCGTATTTTCAGTGATTCGAGCTTCATCGACCGCGTCGACAATCCGCCCAACCATATCGTCACAGTGTTCCACCATCGCGGCATAAACGGGATGAGGTAGTTTTCGATTTAAATCGATGGCCCGTTTTTTATATTTGGCAACTTTTGACGACATCGCGCCTAGGGGAATATGAACTGCGAATGGAGAAAGCATCAAAAAGAAAGGACCGTCTTTGTTCTGTTTTATAAAATCAACACATAGGTCAGCTTCAAAATCGGTTCGGTACTGATCAACGCGCGGTTTCTGAGAATCGGAATCGGAATCGAGAACGCGATACCGACCCGGGAGGTGGGGGCCGGCGATAACCGCCGAAAAATCGTACCCCTGATGCTTGGGTTGGAACTGCGGCCCTTGGCCCAAATGCCATTTCCCAACGTAACCAGTCGAATAACCGGCCGCCTTCATCGACTCCGCAATCGTCACCGTGTCCAATGGTAATGCCATCGTGGTCTGCGGTGTAATGACGCGTTCGAATGGACGCCAATGACCGGGGATATGAGCCGTGATTCCGATTCTAGCTTGATTCTGTCCCGACTGGACTGCACAACGTGTCGGTGAACAAACTGCACCTGACGCGTAGAAATCAGTAAACCGCATCCCGTCCGCGGCAAGTCGATTAATATTAGGCGTGTCGATGAAGTCGTTTCCATAACATCCGACGTCTTTCCACCCGAGGTCGTCGATAAAAATTAAAATGATGTTCGGATCATCCGCTCGAAGGTCCGTCACCGAAGCCCCCATCATTACCAGAACCGAAAGCATCTTAAGCAAATTTGCAACTGTTTCCTTCATATCCCGCTCTCCTCAAACCACGGTTGTATCACCAGTGAATATTCCTGCTTCCCGCGGAGCCACTGATTTTGTCCACAATCTAACCGACCCAAAAATGCCGCTAATCCTCTCATCGAATACAAACTATCGCGAATCTGGATCGGCAACTTTGCGATAAAGAAAGGCATCCGAGGTTAGTAACGATGCCAACAGTGCATTCATACTACCATCGTTTTCCCGATACGCGAGATAGGCGGCCTGCAGCACGGGCGCATCGTTGACGGTCTCGTTCCGCCCATTCCAGAAGCGGAAGGCATGACGAACGAAGACCTGCGTCACCCGTTCGCTGTTCGCCAACTTGTTAATTAAGTCCAAAGCATTCGCCACCGGACCATCGAGAGTGGAATCGCCGCTGTTGATGATTTCGCCACTGGTGTCAACCGGTTCGCCCAGCTCTGTCGTGCGATACATGCCGACGTGATTGTACATCTCAAAAGGCAGGCCAAGCGGATCCATTTTCTGGTGAAGCCGCCAGCACTCGTCTTCGCGTGTGACGCGCATGCGATGGCGCAAAGTCTCTTCAGGTTCATCAGGCAACATGGAATCTTCGGCAATCGGAGTGTCAGGAATACCACCGCCGAGTAAACGTTCCAGAACCCAACGAACACGAAGAATCGCGTGGTTATCCATCGCGTCAGAATGCGACACGAGCCAACTCGGATGAGTCAAAATACCCAGGCGCTGATCAGCGGGCAGGGTGGTCAAAGTCCTATTAGGGTTTCCACTTAAAAACTTCACCTGCGTCACTCGCACGTGAATGGCTTCGCCTTTCGGCAATTCAACAATGCCCAATTGAGCCGCTGTTAATTTTTCATTCTTTTTGGGCTTAGGCAGTTTTTCCACCAGCTTATCAAAGTTACCGCAAAACCTCGCAGAGGAATCACGCGGATTCTTGGGAGTACTGACCACGACACGATCCGTGGTCAGTAGTTCGCGGAGGACGTTTTTGTCTTCCTGAAGGATCAATTCAATCAGGCGATCAGTGCTCGCGGTCATGCTGTACATGTTTCTTTAGTATCGGCTCTCAGCCCCTCCTCCGGCACGCTTCAACGCTTTCGTGTCCTTGCAGACAGAACCGGCCGTGTCGCAGTCGAAATACTCGCGGAAGAACTGGAGCACGCGTGGCTTACGAATACTGTCGTCAGCCAGGATGCGCTTCACTTCCCGCTTTCCATCCTCTCGCGTCTTCCTGCGTCCTTGCCCAACGGCTTCTTTCAGATTTTTGTCGGGAACAATGTAACTGAAAGCCGCATTGATAGCCAAAGCCAACTCCTGGTCCTGAAGCATAACCTGGCCGTACTTGTCGGGTGTTCCATACGCAACGAGCTCGGGGCAGAACATCGCATCGCGGTCCAAAAAAATGGGCACTAATCCCAGTATCACACCCTCTTCTTTTCCAAGGTCGGCGATAGCTCCTTGCGCCAGACTAAAGTAGGTCTCTGATTCCTTCACGGTAGGCGGACGAAGCGTCAGCGCTTCAAACAGATAGTCGACCGCAGCCTTCAGCTTTTCGATCGAAACACCTTCTTCTTTCATCAGATCGTAAACTGGTGTGATCGGACGCAGCGTCTCTTTCTTGTAGACCAGGCTCTCCGTCGTGCCACGATTATCCAACCCATCGTACTTCGCTGGCCTCTTGATCTTCCTGCCCTTGTCAACAAACTGGAACGACTCTCCCAGCGGACCGTAGGCCATAAAGCGGATAATTTCTTCGGCCTGCCTGGCTATCTGCGTAGCTTCCGCTCCATTGACGGAATAGAGCATTGATTAATTCTTAAAACCGGGGTCGCGGATCGCACTGAGTATTGGAGGAAACCCGGTGATGGCGGCCGCATAGGCTGCGCTTCCCCCGACTTGACCTGTAATACGATCAAGCGCGTAATATACTTTTATCTTTCCTTGTATATTCCCAGGGATATGATCGCCGCGAGTTCTAAGACCTGGCTTGGGAGGATGATAAGCCGGTTCTGTATTAATCAACTCATTCAGCCGCACAAGATGTTCCTGCGGATTAACCCGCCAGATCCTCGCTGGAGTGGATGGAGGTTCCAGACCTGCGGGAATTTCCCCGAATAAAACATCGTGAGCAAGATGGTTCGCTTTGGTAGGATGATGGTGAAAGCCAAAGCCACCCTGGTCCTTCATCGCCCGCTCGCGTTCGCCGGTAATCCAGTTCAAAAGCTTTACACGATCGATTCCCTCCGGCTGGTTCTCATTTTCTCGCGGCGGCATTTCCAGCAGCCCGAACTGGTCCCAAATGTTCTTCCATCGCCCGGCGTTTCTAGAATCAACACTGCCAAGGTCTTCGAGCGAAAGGCCTCTCGGCTCCGTTTCCGAATCGTGACAGTCCAGGCAATACTGTTCGAGAAAGGGTTCGGCAAAAGACTCAAATTCCGGCGGACTTTGGGCGCTGACGTTCGAGATCGATGCGACGATGATCGCCACGTGACAAAGGATTGTAGTTGTTCTCGACATGGACTTACGCCAACAGTTCTTCGATCGGTCCGACTTTTTCGTCGTACGTGGCGGCGGTGGCAGTATCCATGTTGAAGCGATCAACCGGAGAGCCAATGGCGTGCAATAAAGTCGTGTAGAGCGCATTGATTGGGCGCTTTTTGGTCATCTGGGTAAACTCCCCGGTCTTGGTGTTCCCGCCGCAGCTGCCCAACAGAATAAACGGCCAGTTGGCTCCACTTGTGTGCTGCTTATCCGCATTGTTGCTGCCGTAAACGATCAGCGTGTTGTCCATCATGGTGCCTCCATCTTCGGGCATGGATTCCAGTTGCTGCATGAGCTTGACCAGCATCCGGCAGTTGTATTGACGAATCTTGATCCAGATTTCATTATCCGGTTGACTGATGTGGCCGAGGTTGT
>JAPKBL010000082.1 GCA_028823415.1 Mariniblastus sp. | reverse complement strand
GCGGAGGTTCGTTGGGCGGAGATTCCTTGGGCGACTGCGGAACCGGTGAGTGGCCGACTTTTGATTCAATCAACTCGAGATTGATGACTTGCCGCGGATGACTAAACACTAACCTCGTGGCAATACACTCAATTGGAATTTTAGCAAAACGACTAACGGCGCGACGATAGACCTCCATTTGAGGTCGGTAGTGCTCGATCCGACTCTGCAATTTTGCGCCATCGACAATATCCGATTTGAAATCAATGATATCTGCGGCGACCCGTTGATTACCTTGGTACACCCAGATCACGCGATCCATCGTTCCTTGCACGAGGCTGCCTTCAAGAGAAACAGCAAACCGACGCTCGCGTTCTACCTCGAGACGATTGGCTTCCAAAACAATTCCCCCCGACCCGGCAAAATCCATTAAGTAAGACTCTTGATAAGTACCGCGGGACAACAATTTACGAACGTTGTCATTCTTCAACACTTCGAAGAAATCATCGATCACCCCACGGGTGTCGGCGATTGTCGGCGTCATTTGTTTGAGATGATTTTCCAGTTCTTCACGAGTAGGTATCTTTTCATCGAGCCACCCAACCTGCTCAAAACAAGCATGCAAAAACGAACCACGTTGCATCGATTTTGCATTCAGAATTGACGCAAAAAAAGAATCCGCCTTGACCTTACTCCCTCCCTCCATCTGCGAGGGAGACAGACGGCGTTGCCCACGTCCTGACCGCTGCTTGGGGAGGACAATCCCCTTCTGGGCAATACAATTTGCCTCGGGGTAGAACGCCTTTAATCGATGCAAATCCGCTTCGACTATTTCACTCGAGGACGAATACCAATCCTCCTCGCCATGCTGATAGAGCAAGCCCTCAGCTCGCTCGACCGCTGGACACAAGGTGGACAACAAAATCCCCGAGGAAGATTTGTGATCCGGCTTGGCGCCATGCGAAAGAATGACATGCGTCGCATTAACACCACGCGTCAACGCGACATAAAGCACACACAATGATTCTCGAATCGTCTGCCGGCGATCGTCATCGAATAGCTGTTGAATTTCAGCGGGCAATAATTTCCTTAAGTCGGACCCAACATATCGCGTGGCCACACTAATTGGCGCAGTGGGCTCATCACGACCGACCACCACCGGAGGCGTCTGACCTGCCCATCCGCGGGATGAACAACTAATCGGTAGGACCACCGCGTCGAATTCGAGACCTTTGGCTTTATGAACCGTCATCACCCGCACACGGGCCGAACTCTGATCACTTACCTTGACCTCTTCTCGAACAAACGCAACGAATCGACTGGGGCGGAGCAACCACTGAGGATCATTCGATGAACAGTCGTACGCCACCCGGACTAATTGCTGCAACCTAAATATTTCACGACGCGTACAGTGATCGGTAAGTCGCTTGGCAAGTGCCTCGACGGTCGGACCGTAACCTGCATTGATCAACGCCGCGCGAATTTTCACGGCAGCTTCCCTTGCCGCCGCTATATTCTCCCGACGATTAATTTTGGTTTCTGGCGCAAGCTCCAAATAGTCAGCAAGTGGCGAATGCGAAAGGTGAAAACGCGCGATACTGTCATCGGGATGATCTGCTAATTTCATCGCCGCTAAAATTGCTTCCACCGCTGCAGAATCGGTTAAACGCCCTCCCCCCTCCTCACTTGCAGGAACACCCACCTGCTGAAGCTCGAAAATCAAATCAGACACCTGGTCGTTAGTCCGAGCGATCACACCAATACTGTGGTGCGGAGGCAAATCATGTTCAAGCTGCTGAATTCGTTCAACGGTCTTTTGAATCATATTCTGGTTGCGGATTTTATCCTTGGTGCCCTCATGCCGCCTCAAAGTTTCGGGACAGTCGGCTGCCATTTCCACCGTAACATATCCCCGCAACTCGTCCCGGGCGGTCGTGTGCTCCTCAAACTTATCGGCCCAACTGCAAATTTCCTTTTCGATCAGTTCATCACCACACGAATACTGTTTCACGTTCGTGAAGACTTGATTGACCATCTCAATCAATGGCTGAGAACTTCTCCAGCTTTTGGCGAGGCTATCCGATTCGAGATTGGGCAACTGCTGGTCTACTAAATCAAAAATCTCAGCGATTCCACCCCGCCAACCAAAAATCGCCTGCTTGAGATCGCCCACGCAGAAAAACGATTTGAGCGACTCAGAATCCTCGGTGACCTTCCTGGCAAACGGTTGGATCACACTCCACTGACCGAGCGATGTATCCTGAAACTCGTCGAGCAGTAAATGATGGATTTGACTATCGAGACGAAATGACAATCGATCAGCATCCCATAACGCGACAAATTCCCGCAAACGCTCGGTAACGTCCTGAAACCGCAAATTACCGGTCCGATTTTTCTCCGCTTCTATCAACTGCCCATAGGCCGCCAGCAATTTACAAACTGCCTCGTTCTGCATCCTCAACCGCTGGGAAACAAATGCCTGGCAATGTGGAATCAGGAGCTGATAAACCTCAACAATTTCGACAGGTAGTTTTGTTCGCGAGTACTTGGGCACACCGTTGAGCATATTCTGAAACGAAGTGTTTTTAATGAAGCTGTCCCATTCTTCCGACTTCACCAATTCCGTCACTTTCCCCCAGTGTGTCGTTAACTGCTTGCCACCGGCGTCGATCGCCTCCATCCTCAATACCAGCGCGTCCAATTCTTCCCGGCTTAACAACTTTCCCAACGCAGGGATTTTCGACCATGGCTCGGGACCAGTCTCACGGTAAATCTCATAAATTTGATCCACCGTTTCCCGGACCATCGAAGCGACACGACGAGTCGCTTCGCCTTTGCTGAGCATGTGGAGCAAATCGACGACCGAATCGTTTCGTAAAACCGTTTGAATCGCCTGATCCTTCATGCGATTAATTTCCTGCTCCTCAACGATCTCCCAATTCGGCGGTAACCGCAGCTCCAATGAAAAAGCCTTTGCTACCCGATTAAAAAAACTATCAAGCGTACTGATCTCTAATCGATGAAGATTACCCAACAACTCATGTAGGATCTCCCCTGCTCTGGCCTGGCTGATATTCCAGGCGAGTTCCGTTGACAACTTCAACGCCGCCGATTCATCCAGAGCGGCATCGGAGAGACGACCGATGATTCGATCCAAAATCTCCCCCGCTCCCTTTCTCGTAAAGGTGGTCGCCAAAATTGATTGGCACTCAACTCCCGATGCCAGCAGTTTCAAATACCGGTTGGAAAGTGCAAATGTTTTTCCAGTACCCGCTGATGCCCGAATGACCTCATTAGGAAACAGTCCCGCTAATTCACGTTCGATGGTTTCACCTACCACGGCATCTCCCCAACAGCATTCTCAACGCCCGGCGCGTTGGCTTTTTCAAATACAAAATCCTGACAAATACCGGAAAAATCCTCGGAGTACATCGGCGGCTTTCCACTCATCTTATAATCACCCAACCTAATCCTCCGAATGATCTCTCGTGCTCGTTCATCGGCAGTCGCCAAGACTTCAGGCTCCCAGCTCGCAGAGTGGAAACCGACTTCATCGAGATTTTTAGCGAGCAATACATATCCCATCGCAGTCTTTGAAAAATCAGCTCCCGCCACCGCAGAAACTTCTTTTACGAGATGCCGGTAGAGCGGCAACTGGAGATCCTTCCACTCCTGCTTGCGTTTTGCGTAGTGAACTTTCTCCGGAGGATCTCCACGATCAGACGTCTTGTAATCCCAAACGGCGACTTGCCCGGTAATTTCATGCTGATCCACACGATCAATTTTTCCATTGATTACAAACGGCGTTCCATCCACATCAAAATCGTGAAACAAATGCTCTTCGGTGCTAACGATCCGCCATCCCTCACGGCGAACTTGAGCTTGTTTTTTGGCAAATCGCTCGAATCGCAAACGCAACTGTTCAACTTGAATGCGAACCGCCGGCAACCGTGAACCCGCAAACTGAAATTTCACCATTTCATTTAGTTTATCAAAGAGAAATTCTCGAATCCGCGCTTCATCGGTCGTATCACGTACCTCGCTCTTCCCGAATGCTTCGAGCACATTATGAGCCAAGTCACCGAAAGTACCGCCACTTAGCTCCCGCCAATCATCATCGGTGGCTTGTAATCGCATGATGTGTTTCAGGTAAAAACGATAGGGACACTGGATAAAGTCCTTAAACTTTGTCACCGATATATTTTTGGGAACCGGTGCGGCGGGAACAGGAATTCCAATTTGCTGAAATTCGGGAAACTCACTTCGAGAAGTAATCCAAAGCCTCGATTCCGGATTTCCACTGTATTCAAAAAACGCTTTGGCCCGTCGAGCGGAAGTCTCAGGATCCGTAAACAGTAAACGACTGGGTCGCTTCGGTTCACCGCTGCTGGCTCGTCGCCCGGCGACGAGTAGTAAATTTTCTCTTACCGACGAGATGACCGTCAATGCATAGGCGTCGCGAGCATACCGCCGATCGTTATCGAGAATCTTCAGCTCTTTGCACAATTCATTGGGAAGGAACTGATGCCCGACTTCGGAGGTCGGAACGTGCTCGTCGTTCACACTTGTGATCACCATCACCGGCGCGTCATCAAGCGCCAAATCAAGCCAACCCGCCAATTCGATTGCCTCTGGATCGGGTGGCTCCACCACCCGATGCTCCGCAGCAGCATCCAGCGCCCAATCAAGAGATTCGTTCGCTGAAACCTGCGTTCCAAATTGTTCCGGAACTTCACTTTGGCTGGCGAGAGCCATACAAACGGCCTCGCAAGCACGTAAAGTTTTAAGGCCAACAGGATCCTGACGATCGAATTCGAGCGCTCCGTAAACCTGTTGGAGTAACTCAATCCATGGGCCCGCCCATTCCTGTATTGGCAGCACTCTGGCTTCCTCGCCACCTGCCAAAGGCCCTAACAACTCCAACAACGCTAGGTGCACCTGATTTAAAACGTGAGTAGACTCCGCGAGTTGAGCTGCCCGTTTTTGGGCCCCGTCATCTGTCGGATCAAAAGTTGTGGAAATTAACTTAGAGCTGCCGAAGGGATCTAAGTCCATTAACTTCAATAAACTGGGAAGGTTGTTATTTTGATAATCGTTGAGCGATTGTAGCCAGCGGTCATCCTCCGCTCTCAGGCAAAGCCAGCGGTACAAATCAGGATGGCGAACCAAAGCAGCGAAATTTGTATAACTCTGGCTATCAAGATAATCGCGACACGCTAACAATAAACGAACTGGCCCGGTGTGAACCAATTCAACACCAGCAAGATTCCGATGTTTTAGCTCAATCGAATTCAAAGTCCGTTCTAATTGAGGGATAATCGTTGGATCAGGCACGCCAATCGTGATGTCATCGGCGGACAGCTCTATCGGGAGATTCGTGACGTAGGTCGCGGCGAGATCCGCCTGATCGGCAGGTTGATCCGCAACGAGGATTTTTTCATCGGCAAGAGCGACCTTGTGCTTAACCCAATAATCCGTTTCCAGAGAACCAACTTCATCAAACGCATCAGCCATCGTATCCGGAGCAGCCACCAAGACCGAAACCTGTTGAGAATTCACAGTTCGGATCTGCCGTAACATCTCAGACACCGAACGATTTAGATCGGCAGTTCCGACCAGGACGATTTCAAAATCCGTTCGGCAGCGAATCTCATTCGCCTTCATCAAACCGGCTGCAGCGAAATTGCGAGCAGCCTGTTTATCCCACAATTCCACCTCGCCAAGGATCTGGTAATACCGTTTTTGCAAGTCGCTAAGCACTTCCCAGCGAGCGGCTTCTTCTTTCAAGAATCCTTTGTATTTTTTAACTTCCCGCGAAACGCTATTAAAACTCCAAATATCATTGGCCAGGCGTGCGTGAAGACTGGAAACCAGAGCAGCCATTGGCCTCCAGTCATATCCGTCCTCGATGTCATCGCGCCCCGTCAAACACTCAATCTGTGATTGAGATGATTGTTCCAGCACTTTCGTCCAGGCAATCTGCTGGGTAAGGTCAGAGGCCAATGGTTTGGCAGCTTTGTAAAGAAACTCAGGCAATTGCCCGAGCGTCGTAATCCGAGGCGGGGTAAACAGGCCATCCAATCCTTCAATTTGTTTTACCATCAGTTGAAGAAGTCGATTTTGAGCACGCATCGTCGGGACGACAACAATGACATTGGACAGATCGAATCGAGCTTCGCCAGGCAATTCCGAGCGATAGCGGCTCAATAGCCACTCTGACGCGGTTACCAGAGGCGGCCTTTCAAACCCCAAAAATACACGAGGATCATCGGGGACCACGTCGGATTCGGATACAGATTGTAGGTTCGACATGTAAGTCCAATCCCTGGAAGGCTTCTAAATTGCTTTACCACGCCAATGTACTCATCCGGAGTGACACCTATGGTCACCTTGACCTTTTTTGATGAGATTTTTTCCAAATCGCTCCAACCCTGCTCTGGTTCAAAGAAAAAATCAAATCAACGAGTCCGTTTCCGATTCTTGGATTGACTCTTTTCCTTAAACGCAACTTTCCTTTTCTTCGCTTTGACGGCTTTTTCTTTTTCCTTCGCAGCAATACGCTCGGCAGTGGCTGCTTTCTCAAACACCATCATTTCCGGTGTCTCAAGGGTCAACGCACCTAACTTCCCGGACCTCAATTCGGTCACGAAAATCTTCGAAGCTCGATCGATGTCGACAATCCCAGCCTTCCTTAAACAACCCCGTTTCCGTCCTAACTCCTCAATGAACTCCATCGCCGACGTAGGAGCCGTCTCCATTCCATACCGTTCCATTAGTCGTGTTTGGTAATGCTGGAGCATAAATTCAGCCGAGAAGAATGCGGCGTCCGCATAATCCATTGCCGTTTCTTTGATCGAGCCGATCGTCGCCAAACGAAATCCACTGTAAATATTCTCGACATTGGGCCAAAGAACGCCAGGCGTATCAAGCAGAGTCACCCCGTCACCAATATTGATGCGCTGCTGCCCCTTGGTCACCGCCGGCTCGTTGCCCGTTTTGGCCACTTTTTTGTTTGCCAGAATATTGATAATTGTAGATTTCCCTACGTTCGGGATTCCAGCAATCATCGTCGTGATCGTCTTCCCCTCTCCCTTTTCGGGAAGCATCTGAGACATCAGTGGCGTCAATTGACGAATCGATTTCCGATCTTCGGTGGTCGTCGGCCGAGCCTTGATTCCTTTTTGTTGCCCAAAAAACTTCAACCAAACCTTCACCAATTCAGGATCTGCCAAGTCAGCCTTGTTGAGAATTTTCAAACAAGGTTTGTCACCCCGCAATTCAGCCAGCATCGGATTCTCGCTACTGTACGGAATGCGTGCATCAAGAACCTCAATGACAAGGTCTACCTTGGGAAGTGTTTCCTTAATTTGAACCCGTGCTTTGTGCATATGCCCGGGGAACCACTGAATCTGCATCCGTTCAACTTTCGATTAGAATTTTAGGTTCATTATATCGCAAATCTATTTTCTCGCAGGTCTCCCCAGGACTTCGTCAATATTCGGTATTCACGGGCGAAACTCGCGGTTATATTGAGTCCAAGGGGTAAACCCAAGCTGCATCCGACTCAATCTCTGTAAACCGTGGGGGCCACCACAATGAAAATCGCGTTCACTATGAATTCCACCCGAGCCTTCCCAATAATCTTAATTCCATCGCTAATGATGATCTGCGGCAGTCTGGCGGGTACCGAACCCGCCGCCAACAACGCCGCAATCGTCAATCAACCTGGACTGCGGGAATCGCAAAACGTTGCGCCCCCTGCCATCGAGCCACAAGAGCCCTCCGACAAGACACAACAGTCGGAACCTAAATGGACCTCCAAGCCCCAATCATTATTTGATGGAAAATCATTGCAGGGTTGGGAAACCATTGAATTCGGAGGACAAGGAGACTGTGAGATTAAAAACAGTCGAATTGAACTTCAAGCGGGTGATCCATTTACAGGAATCAGCTCCACGCGAGACGATCTACCGAAAACCAATTACGAAATTTCGCTGGAAGCCAGGAAAACTGACGGGATAGATTTTTTCTGCGGCCTGACCTTTCCCGTGGCAGACTCACATTGCACGTTGATTGTCGGCGGCTGGGGAGGTTCGACGGTAGGGTTATCCTGCATCGACGATCAAGATGCTTCCCGCAACGATACTTGTTCTTATTTAAAATTCGAAAAAGAACAGTGGTATAAAATTAAAGTTCGCGTACAACCTGAAACCATCCAAGTTTGGATCGACGACGAGAAAGTAGTTGACAAAAACATCAAAGGAAAAAAAATATCGCTGCGTGGAGACACCACACTCTGCAAACCTTTCGGGCTATGCAGCTTTATGACGGTAGCCGAATACAAAAATATTCAAATTCGAAAATTCGCTCCGCGCGCGAAAAAATAAAGACCTGAAACAACCGGTACAGTTTGGGAAAGCTTACCAAGCAAAATTTCAACTATCGAAAAACATATATGAACCTTGAGATCTTCCCTCACGAACATTTCATGAAGCTTGCGTTCGACCAGGCGCTCGCGGCAAGTCAGCTCGATGAAGTTCCCGTTGGCGCAGTCATCGTCAAAGGCCAACGCATCATCGGCGCTGCACACAATCTGTGCCAGCAACTGCGGGATCCGACCGCACACGCGGAAATGCTGGCAATTACTCAAGCCGCCGAAGCCGTTGGTGACTGGCGGTTAGAAGACTGTGTGCTCTACGCAACGCTAGAACCCTGTCCAATGTGCGCGGGGGCGATTCTCCAAGCACGAATCCCCACGGTTGTCTTTGGGGCCTCCGACCCCAAAGGTGGAGCCGTTCATTCACTCTACGAACTGCTGACCGATCCACGCACAAATCATCAAGCCCAGATTATCCCTGGAATTCTCGGGACCCAATGCGGCATGATTTTAACCAATTTCTTTCAATCGAAACGCCAGCTAGGGAAAAAATAAGCCGTGCCCACCATCCCGCTCCCACCAGAAACTCCAAATACCGCCACCTGGCCTTTGCTCACGTCTCTCGTGATTTGGATCGCCTTGGTTTTGATCAGCGTCGCGGCCTACCATCCCCCAACTCCCTTGCCCGATTCTATCTCTGACGATTTATTTTCCGCCGCCCGGGCCGATCAGATCCTCAAACATATCATTGACGATACTGTCCCCCATCCACCAGGCAGTATCGCCCACAGGCAAGTGCGTGAAAAAATCGTGTCCCAATTTGAATCGACCGGCTATGCCGTGGAATTACAACAGGGAACCGTCACAGTACCTCACCTGAACCCACTCGTCGTGCCCCCGCAGGTCGAGATCAAACTCACCAACATCATCGCCAGACGGATTCGAACTAATCCGCCGGCTGAAAATAAAAAACCTTTGCTCTTGGTGGCGCACTACGATTCAGTAGCCAGCGGACCCGGTGTCAGTGACGACGGAGTTGCGGTTGCCTCACTGCTCGAAATCGCAAGAATTCTTGCGAGTAAAACGGCCTTTGACCGAGAGGTCATTTTTTTAATTACCGATGGTGAGGAGCGAAACCCCAACACCCGGTCCGGCTTGCTTGGGGCAAGATTGTTTGTCAACGAACATCCACTTGCTCAACAGATCGGAATTGTAATTAACCTCGAGGCTCGCGGAACCACCGGGCCAAGCTGCATGTTTGAAACCAGCCGCCAAAGCTACGACTTGATGACGGTCTTCAACAGAATCAAAGGACCTAAATTCGCATCGTCGCTATTTTACGAAATCTATAAACGACTGCCAAACGACACCGACTTTTCAATATTCAAGCGAGCTGGCATGCACGGCTACAACTTTGCCTTTATCGGCAATGTGAAATTTTACCACACGCCAGAGGACAATTTCGCCAACCGTGATCTTGGAAGCATGCAGCATCATGGAAATAATGCGCTCAGACTGACGCTCGCCCTCCTCAATTCCTCACAGATTGAGCGATTCGATACAGCCCCGCCCGCCACCACAAACGAAGCTGTCTATTTTGATATTTTTGGAAAACTGATTATCCGCTGGCCAGCGACTTGGTCAATCTACATATCAGGGCTGGCATTATTTCTCTTCGCGTTCTCAATCTTTGTCCGAATCAGAAAAACACCGCCATCACAAACTGCCCCATCATCATTTAATTTCCGCACACTTTTAATTCCGAGCGCGAATTTGATGATCCCCGCAGTCTCTATGGTAATGGTCTATCTAGTCACCTTCGAATTGCAGAAACTGGTTCGACTGGAAGACCACCTGCAACTCGATTGGCCTCAAAACCCCACGGCCATTCTAATAGGCTACTGGATGGCGGGCTTTGCTATTGTTGGCGCAATTGCAACCGTCGCAGCGAGGCTTATCAAGCCTGAGCTTCTACTGATTGGCGTGCTGTCGATCTGGATAAGTCTCAGTCTATTATCCTCGGTTTACGCCAACGGCGCTAGTTATTTATTTATCATTCCAGCCGTCCTTGCAGCATCCACCTATTCGAAAACCAGACGTAGCGGCGAAATTGGCGTCATGATTACCCTTGTCGTTGCCGCGGCGGCGCTGGGCTTAACCTGGCTGCCCCTAGAACGCTTGTTTTACGATGCCGTCGGCTTCCGAATGCCGATGATCATGATGGGACGCATCGCATTCGTGTCGACAACTCTCTTGCCGTTATTAGCCCTGACATCATCTTGGATCCGATTTTCGTTTGCCATGACTGCCGCCTGCATTTCGGCAATTTCGTTTTCAGTCGCAATCCTACTGGCCTAAAACCAACCGAACCAACAGCCAACGTAGCGACTCACTAAGCCGCCAACCCCAGGCAGCCTAGTTTCGTGAATTCAACGCGATCCACTCCGCCGCCGAATCCGCGTCATGATCAAATTGAAAATTCGATTCCATCCGGCGCAGAACTTTTTTCAAACGACGTGTCACCATCGTGCTCGCAATTAATTCATGGTCGTTCATTCCAAGCTGCTGCAAGATTTTGACGGTCGTTTCGTTGACCACCAACCGAACCACCGAGTCATCAAGAGAGAGATAATGCCCGTATTCGACGCGCACAGGAAGCGAGCGTGCGATTTCTTCTATCCGCAGGTCATGCTCAATAACAGGATGACGTTCAAGGACAATGATCGCCAGCGATCTCTCAAAATCAACGGCAGGATTAGGGCCATCCTCCGCAGACACCAATGTGTTGGCAAGCACCAGTCGGATACCATTTTCAGCTAACTTGGAATCATAGCTAAATCTTTTCGCATCTATCAATGACGTCTCGACCTCATATTGCAGGAGACGCGCGTCGAGCCGATCCTGCAGCCATGTGAATGTATCAAAAAAATGACAGACCAGCCAAACCGGCTTATCTGCATAGCGATCAGATTCCAATGTGCTTTGAAGTGAGTTCCAAAGCGCCTCGCGCGTTAACGCGTAAGCATCATCAAAGTGCGTAAAATGGCGGTTACCGAATAAGATTTCAAAAAAGCCCATTTCGATATTCTATAAAGAAGCGAGGCTCTCTTAAAGCACACAACAAACGTTAAGCGATCCTATCGAAAAATCGAAATGGAACCCTCGCTCGATTGTTTAGGGTGCCGATAGATAGGAATGTCTTCAGAGCGAGACCTGCCTCCATCACCGCCATCCCGCGGACTCAACAGCGACGCGCCGCCTTCGCGAGAATAACTGTTTTTTGCTCCACCCATATTCAGTGCGGCAACCTTAACAGAAGGCGTTGAATTAATCGCATATGTGGAATCAATGCTGGTTCTGGCGAGTATTTTTGAGTACTCATTTCCACTCGTTTTCAGTGCAACCTCGTCGCTACCATCGCCTACCCACTTTAGCCAGGAAGTCTGTAGTTCGGAGAGGTCTTCATATCCATAAAATTCAGCCGTCACCTCACTCCAACCGGTACTGCCGCGATTCATCGCATCCTGCCTAAGTCCCTTGCCAATGTATTCAACAAACCGTTGCTTACCACCTTGATGGATAAGAAATTTCGCGACGCTGTAACCCTGCGCGTAGAGCGGCAGAATTTGCCGTGGATACCGCCGCATTACGAACATCCGGTTGAAGGGGATTCCCATCGATGGCTTGGAATGCAAGAACTGCATTAGCAATTGGTGATTTTTGTTTTTTTCCAGCTCATGCTCAACCATCGTGCACGCGCCCTCATCAGCCCACCGTGGTAGTGGCTCTCCGAAATGCGTCGCAAATATCGTATGCGTAATTTCATGCGGTAAAACTGAATCTAAGATGCGCTCATAAGGCCCGCGAATCTTCATTTGCCATTCAATCGGATACCCGCGACCATCTGCATGGCTTACAAAAGCAAAACTGGTTTCGCCACTCGATGCTCCACCCAACTCGACTTCGATTGGGCATTTCTGGCTCCAAGGCGCCAACTCACGCCCCGTCCACTCCAACGCAAGGGCCTTGCGATACTCCTCGGCTCGCTGACTGACCAAATTGGCCAAACGCCAATCCGAAGCATAGACAACAAAATTCGCGCTCTCGACTCCACCCCGCTGCGGCGCTCGCCCATCAAAACCACTTGTCGATTCAAAAGCGGTGACTCCAAGTACTAAAATAAACAGACAATAAACTTGAACCGCTCGTGCACTCATACGAATTCCCTTCCCTGGAGGCGAGGCAAACCATTGCAGCGTTCCGATCCTTCGGAAACTACCTCTCCAACCCGTTTGAGATTTCACCATCACGAGCCGAGCGTTTTTTACGGACAAACCCAAACAAGAGCTCGTCCACCTAACTCATAAGCTAAATCAAGTGCCTTGGATAATCTACACCGATTTCACCCTCGCTTGTATTACCGGCGGCGATGATCATAAACACATGCATAGAAACGACTTTCAACGCTAGCATTCCATGAACACCAACTTCGGGACTCCTAAAAAACGTAGACCCATCGCGAAGAACTTCTTCAAAAAAATCTCCAAAAAAGACGATCGCAGCTGCTGTCTTTTTTTGACTCTCAAAATCATTGCACCCCGTCGCTGACGGACGGTGCCAGCTTTAGAAATGACAAGAAACGGGCCGCCGATTTTTCCAATTGTAATCTCGGTTGCGACTGTACTAGCAGCAGTTAAGAAAGCGAACAAGTAAAAAAGCTAATAAGTAATTGATTGGTTTTTCTTATCTTCTGTTGTCTTTTGTTGTAGGCGGGATTGGCAAAAGTTATTCCGCAAACAGCATGCCGAAAAAAAATCGGAAAAAATTGCCGTGGGAATCCGAAGCTGACATCCAATTGACAACTGCCCGGCTCATTTTGAGACTGAAATTAAAAAATTCAGGCATAAAAAAACCGATGATTTATTGCAAACCATCGGCTTTGAGTCCATTTGAGGAACGTCTTTCCAAACCAACATTCGTTGGTTGAAACAACCAATCAAACCTTAATCAAAAATGTTCGAAGCATTTCCGTCGTCACTTTGAATCGCATTTTTGTAAACGTCGAGATCGACATTGCGTCGTATAAAATGAACCGAGCCATCGACAAAAACCATATTGACTCCGCCGGAATGAGCCGATCCAAACCGCCCTTCGCAATTTTGAGCCTCGCGATCTGAACAAGGCAAATAGTCGCCCCAACGAACGGTATCCCAGTCCCAACCGGAAGTGTAGCCTTCGTTATCTGAACAGTTGAACCGATTGTAATTATCGGGGTTAACCGCTTTTTCACCCGCTAGAATCGTGTTGGACGACCCATCGGTTATCGAGCCAAAATTCACCTTGGGGGCAGCTCCGCCCCGCACGATCACACCACCATTTTTGCCATCTCCCCAATCGCCAAGTCCACCTCCGTTGAGCCTTAAACCAGCGTTGCCGGCGTAATCATTGACTGCACGACTTCCTCCAAGCACCGTAGGCGGGCGACGGGAGGCACAGAAATAAGCCGGAACCGGAGTCCGACGAACGATTAAATTGCTGGGTTCTTCATAAAGATTGTTTTGCTCGAGATAGGGAAGAATCTGATAAAGCCAACCCCAGTTTTGATCAGGAGCCATTCGCGGAACGCCCCCTTGCGTGTTTCTTCCCGACCACCAGTTCTTACCTCCATCAGGAAATAGTTGCAAGGAACTCTCGTAATCATGTACCGCGATTCCAATCTGTTTCAAGTTATTTGAGCATGCCGTCCGTCGGGCTGCTTCGCGAACCTGTTGCACCGCCGGCAATAACATCCCGATTAAAATTCCAATAATGGCAATCACCACTAGCAATTCCACTAACGTAAAACCTCTATTTCGTGAACCGTTCATAAACTAACTCGCTGCTGAATAATTAAAATTTGTGAACTCATATCTATCGAATCACCGGTCATTCCGAATCAGTCAATTCGGTCGGTGCAGAGTGGCCGGTTGGAAACTTGGCAGACTTAAATTCGGCGTCCGACATGGTCACGACTCCCATGGAGGTCATCACAACCCACTGGTCATCGACCCCAGACGCCTCATGCCCAATCACCGTGTTATCACCACTGGTAAAATCAGGCTTTACTCCCCAAAAAATCACGAAATCCTCACCGTCGCGCGAGGAACGAAACACATCCGGTCCTGTAAGCCCAGCCTGTTCTAGGAGAGGTAATAGATCGTCAGGTGATTTCGGCGCTCTTTTGCGCTGCATCACGTATTGCAGATAACAAGATTGAATCGAATTCATCTGCCCATAGACATCACCTTGCTGCTCGCTAGAAGCCGGTGGAGTTTCACAACCGGTCGTCGTCAAGAAGAAGCAGAGTAACAAGCCGCACAAAAATCCATCGGCAACACGAGGGAAAATTCGATTATTCATTTGAGATTCGAGGCTAAACAGCAATTTTTTGGAAGTGCTCCGAGTATCGCCTAAAACGTTCATCATTGCAAATATCATTGCAAATATCATTTCGACCTCAAAAGGCAACCAACGGCGCGATGGGAACCCTCACCGCCCATAGCAACGAAGTTCAATTCCTAGGGGCTTAAAAATGGCCACAAGCGGCGAAACGAATATAACTACGAGCCCCCTACTAATGGCCAGCTTAAACGGCTTGTAACGAACTTAATGCTCAGTACTTTACCCAAAGACGCTCAAAGTGAGCGACGAATTGACCGACCAACTTAGCCTCATTAGTAACGATAAAATTCTCTTCGTTCCGCAATGCCGCACTGCGTGTCCAATTATAGCTTCCGGTTATTAATCGCTGGCGATCAAACAAAGCATACTTGTGATGCATGTGATCTGGATCTTTATCGGTACGCACAGGAACTCCCATTTCCTTGAGGTGGAAAATATCGGAACCGAGATCCTCGGCTTTTTCATCATCGGTAATAATACGGACGGAAACTTTGCGTCGATGCGCATCAAGTATCGCCGAGGCAATCCGATCGTCGGTGATTGTAAAAACACAGATATCAATGGACCGGCGGGCGAGCATTAATAACGCAACCAATTTCGCCACGCAATTGTCCCCGGGGCTAAAGAAAGCCTCAGACTGAACATCCGATTTCGACGGTTCTAAAACCAATAGCTTCACGACCGCCTCTAACCATTGGGTTACTTCGACTGCCTGCGGACTGGCCAACTCCGCTCGCGCCAGCTCAAACGCCTCGTGACGCAAACGATTCCGATCGGCTTGGGAACTCCCTTCAACGCTCTCTTTTAATGCCCGTTTTTCTCCTCGGGTCATTCGGTAATCTTCTAGGGTCGACCGCATATTGACAATAAGTTGCTGTTTATCCATCGCTGTTCCGCCATCAATTATTAAGGCCACCGACTGACGTCTCGATTATTTTTGATGCCAGGCAGGAGTTCCAAACCAATCGTGCATTTCTTTTTCAAAAGGAGCGACCACTTCAGGTGCTTCCGGGAAATTGCCACGATCTTTTGTCTCTACGATCCACAAATCCAGAGCCTGTCGCATTTGCAGCAACGCCGCTTGATGTTCCGGCAAATCAGATTTGGCCAGATTGTTAATTTCATGAGGATCATTCCAAGTGTCAAACAATTGTTCCGGAGCGACCGTCGGAGACATCAAATCAGCAGGGGGTCCAGTTAACTTCCCTTCCTCCATCAGTTTCCTCATCAACGGCTTGATCGGAAAACACTTTTCCTTGTAGCGATTGAGCGAAGTAAAATGTCGATCGGGATAGTAATTTTTTATGTAGTGATAACGCTTGCCCCGAACACTTCGGATTCGATTCACCGTTTCATCAATGCGATCGCGTGCCGAAAATGCGAATTGTCGCGCCGGCGGCAACTGATCGCCCATGAATTTCCGCCCCTGCATCCCCAGCGGTGGCGCAATTCCGGCAAACCCCAGTGTCGTGGGAGTTAAATCGATCAGGCTGATCACTTGTTCATTGACGGTCCCGGCTCGATAGCCGCCCGGTTCAGGAAAATTTGCGGGCCACTGAATAATCATGGGAACATGGAGCCCAGTGTCGTAGCACCAGTGGATACCACGCGGTTCGATTCTTCCATTATCGCCAAAGAACATGACGATCGTGTTGTCGGCAAGTCCGTCTTGTTTTAGTTGCCCGAGAATTTTGCCAATCGATTTGTCCATCCCCGAAACCGAATTGAGATAACGCGCCCACTCTTTTCTTACAAGCGGATGATCTGGATAGTACGGCGGGGGAGTGACGTTATTTTCAGTTGCAATTTGCTCATGCGTTTTCTCTCCCTTCCACTCAACACGCGGCTGCTGCCATGTTTGACGATCATAAATATCGTACTCGGCCTCCAGCGTATTGACTTGTGCAAAAAACGGCTGATTCGATTTCAAATCTTCCCATTGGTTAGAATCGTAAAGTTCGCCCTCTTCCACGAAATTCAAATCCAGTTTTCCTGAACCGACAACCTCGTCCCCAATCGTCTTGATATTCGCCGTGAAATACCCGACATCACTCAGGCGGTGCGTCAGCGGTCTGACTCCCTCAGGTAACCGATATCCATCGATTCGATGAGAACGCATATTGTGCATGTCCGTCGTCGTTTGATACATGCCGACAAAAAAGGCACTTCGGCTGGGAGCACACACGGGTGATGTTGAAAACACGCGGGTGTACCTAACCCCATTTTTTGCCAATTCATCTAGGTGCGGGGTTCGAACATTTTCAGCCCCATAACACCCCAAATCAAGCTTAAGATTCTCACCCACAATCCACAGAATGTTGGGTTTGGCTGTTAAGTTCGATGAGTCGTTCGCAAACAATCCGCTCTTCGCAAACATCCAAATTGGAAACACAGCAACAAGAAAACAGATCAATTTTCGATTCATCTAAAGTCCTCCACGACTTGTGACACCAGCGATCCAAACTCTCAGACCTTTTGTTTTTGAGGAGTAAACAATTTACTCGCTACGTCAAATTCCCAAAGAGAAAATTGCCCGTTGCAGGCAGCGATGAACAATAACACAACAACGACCATTATCAAAAAAAACAACACCCAATGTCGAAACGAAGACCAAAAAAATAAATCCAGGCAACTTCCTTGGGGTTCAATGGCGGCGAATCAATCGAATCATTTAAAGTTTGACTAGGATTAGAAACAGGCTCGTCATCTTCCGTAAAAACTCCAAAACTTCACTGCCCTACCTGCGCTCGTACTATAGCACAGTTCGCAGTCTAATTGGCATTCTGGAACCTCGAAATTGAATCTCGCTGCTTGCCACACATCACCATTAACAGGCCCCGTATTGCTGACAAGCTATTGCAGATACGCTCGCAGCATCCAAACCTACAACGCAGCCTCATCGGTTTTGCCAGAGACGTTAGCAAGACCTGAGAGGATAGAAAACGACACGATCGCTCACACAACACACCGTCACGGAGGAATTCCTCACAAGCAAAAGCGGGTGATCTTAACTTCAAGAAACCTAACATACAATTTGACATTCGCTCCCGCCCAGCCCAATATACTTCACCTGACTTCGCCCTTCCCGCCTGTACTCTTAGAAACCACGACACAATGTCCAACGAAGACAAAACAAACCAATTTCTTGAGGAAGTCTTCCCTGCGGAGCTCGAAGAAGTACGAAGCCGTCGATCCGAAGTTGGCGACCCCCGTGAGATGCCGGCTGAAGCAGAGAAACACGGGCCCAGCGTTGACAATCAATTAATCGGACTATCCCTTTCCGGAGGTGGAATTCGCTCAGCCTCATTTAGCCTCGGGGTCGTTCAGGGTTTAATCAAAAACGGCGTGTTCAATTCAGTTGACTATTTATCGACCGTTTCAGGAGGCGGTTACATCGGAGCGTGCATCTCTGCACTAACACACCGCGGGCGAGGAGGCGAACGTTTAATTGTGGACCACGCTGGAGAGACTGAACCTCCCGCTCTCAACCACCTGAGAAACGGCAGCAACTTCTTAGTCTCCGGTGGATTACTCGATCAACTGAGAATGCCGGCCCTCTTCATCGTTGGTGTATTTCAAACATTATTGATGTTTGTTCCCATCATCATTTTTTTCGTTTTCCTAACCGAGATATTTTTTGAATTATCGAGCCTATCAAGCCTAGGGGTGCCCAGGTACATGCTGGCGATTCTTGGCATTCTGCCATTGGTAGGAACCGTATTCCTTCGCCCCATTACGCATTCTCGCCGGCTGACTTGGCAACAGCGAAACCGAGCAGAGAAACGAGCCGGTGTCTTTTTGGTTCTAGCCGCGGTGTCATTGATGACCATTCCTCTGCTGGCGGGTCTTGAATTTCTTGTCGATAGCGACGCTGAGAATGTCATTCGAAACATTCGCAATTCGATTCAATATCACACCCAATTAGGAATCCGAAGCGCCATCCTCTGGGTCGCAGTAATCACCGCAGTATTACTTGTGATTGGGCTCGTTCGATTTCGAACAACCGTCATTTACTGGAGCGTCGGAGCAATCGCTCCCTTTCTCTTAATTGGCTTTTACCTGATCTGCTGCGTCTACGTGATCAACTCCCCCGATGTAAACGCAGCGACAAGCAAAATCTATACGGCGGCGCTCGAAAGCTATGGTGAATCACTCAATCCTTCTGAGCCTGAAAGCAAAGCAAGCTTAGAAAAAATGGAATCCCTTCAATTAGTCGTCAACGAAATTTTAAGAGAAAAACAGTTTGATCCCACTCACTACAAAATCGACTTCAGCTCGGTAAACCCACAAGACATCAAGGATTCAATTTTAAGAATTTCACACAAGCATGATGCAATGATCCCCCGACGACACCAACTTCCGGTGTTTCGAGCACTTTCCACTCGCCACCAAACCGACTTAACGCTGCGTGTCCACTCTCTTTGGATTGACGTGGTGTCCATTCCTGAATTATCAATCTTAAGCCTGAGAACCGAATGGGACATTTATCTGATTGCGGCACTTCTCGCTCTGTTTAACTACCTGTTTGCCAATATCAACCATATTTCTCTTCACCCCGTTTACCGAGATCGACTCAGTAAGACATTCTTGATTCAACCTGATCCTGACAACAAATCAACGCAACTCGAAGAGAAAGTTGTATCCGCTGATGCGTTACGCCTAAGTCAGTTATCCGAAGAAGGCAGCAACGCCCCGTATCATTTGATCAATACAGCACTGAACCTCCAAGGAAGTGCCGACCCTCAATTAAGACAGCGTAAAACCGTTCCGTTCCTACTCTCCAAACGATTTTGCGGCAGTAATTACACTGGTTTTTGCAATACAAAATCAATGGAAGAGTTTGACCAAAATTTAGACTTGGGAACCGCGATGGCAATCTCAGCTGCTGCTGCCGGCCCAATGATGGGTGCAAAAACAGTCCGCTCCCTGTCGTTCATTATGGCACTCTTGAATTTCCGACTTAACTACTGGCTCCCGCACCCCGGCAGAACTCATCGAAAAACCATTACACAGTGGCTGTTTCGTCGGAACCCGGGGTTGATCTCCCTAATGGCCGAAGCCAGCGGAGTGGTCAGCGATCGCGGGAAATTTGTCAACTGCTCTGACGGTGGGCACATTGAAAATCTCGGCGTCTATGAATTATTGCAACGCCGATGCAGCACGATCGTTTGCGTAGACAGTGGAGCCGATCCTAATTTTGATTTCTTCGATCTCACGACTATCCAGAGATACGCACAGATTGATATGGATACGAAAATCAGCATCAACATAACCGACCTAATTCCAAACGAAGTCGGTATTTCCAAGAAACACTTTGCAGTGGGCGAGATCAAATATCACGACGGGACGACCGGTGTTTTTGTCTACATCAAACTGTCCTACTCGGGTGACGAATCCGAGTACGTTAAGTTCTACAAGCGCAAAGTCACCAGCTTTCCTCACGAATCCACGAGTGATCAGTTCTTTAATGAAACTAAGTTTGAAGTCTACCGCTCCCTTGGAGAACACATCACCGAAGATTTGTTTCAACAGCCAGAAGTCCTTGCTAGATTCCCCGCTTAAACGAATATCATTTTCTCCCATTACCTGACGACTTAAACAAACTAACCCAATGCTACTCTTCCAAATTAACGATGAACTTTGGTCTCTGATTTTTCTTTTGATCATCCTCTTCCCCGTTGGCGTATTGCTCTTATTGTTAATGAGGAATCAGAGAAAACGGGATAAGGCACGAACGGAAGGCCTCCAGGAAATCGCCAAAAAAATGGGACTGAATTTTTCCCCAAAAGGAAGTCAAAGGCTGCACAACCATCTCGCCCGTTTTAAATTCGCATCCAGACGAAAGACATTTGGGGTTAGCTTTTGGATCACCAACCTCATTGAAGGCAATACTGGAAAAATCAATATTTCAATTTTCAATGTTCGCCATGGAGTCAGAAAAAAAACACGTATCGTGCATATTTATTGTTGCGATCGAAAGCTCTCGTGTGCCCGGAATTCCGCATTGAGCCAGGATCTTTCCTCGACAAACTTGACCATGCGATCGGAATTGGCTGGCATGACATCGACTTTAATAAATATCCGGAGTTCTCCAATCGCTTTTTAGTGAGCTCGTCAGACGAGGAGCATTTCCGAAGATTCTTTAACGTAAACGCAATTCCGTTTTTTTTGTCACACCCAAACATGCGATTAGAGACCCAATTAAACGCTTTCCTCTTTCCCCTTCCGGCCAGGTTCTTAACAGCTGGCATTGTCGAAAAACACATTGCCGAAGCGATTGAGCTTTATAATTTATTGATAGTGCCTGAACAGACCTCCAACTAAAACCTCGACCAAGTCAGGTACTTAATTCTTGATTGCCTACCTCCGACGCCGCTTTTGCAGCATGATTAATCATTAGTTTCAGTTGCTGGTTGGCCATCAAAAAATAGTAGGTTTTCGTAAATCCTTATGTACGTTTACCCGGAAAGAGCCATTCACTCATAGCCTGATTATGGTAAACTGAGACGGAAACGTGATTCTGGCTGCTGTCGTTGCATTAACGGTTCGGCCAACTTAACCGAGGTTTGAAATTTTGGTCGTCACGTTCGTCGTTATTGCAAGTGACAAAACTGGTCGTGTCTTGCAAACGTTCCGGTAGCACAAGTGAGAACCGACAAACTGGAGGATAAGCGAATGGCTAGCAGGTTGATTCGAAATCGTCCGAGAGCATTTCACAAATCTGCTTCTACATTGTTTTTTCCGAGTCTATCTGACTTTAAAAGGCACACGCCTAGCCCCTCAAAACCATGCAAAGGTGTTAGTAAATTCTTGAATAGTCGGATTGGATTCAGACTTACCTGATTCATCTCAGCTGTAGCTTCATCCTGTAAACCGTGTTCGCGCCGCATCAAATGTGATCGGGAAACTGCCCGTATCGCCATGACTCGTGTTACCAACGATCCAAACTCTCAGACCTTTTGTTTTTGAGGAGTAAACAATTTACTCACCCAAGTCAACTTCTCAAATAAAGCCCCGTTACAGGCTGCGATGAACATTATGAACAATAACACGAAAAACAAAACAACAACGCCCATTATCAAAAAATAACACCCACTGTCGAAACGCAGGCCACAAAAAATAAACCCAGGCAACTTCCTTTTCGTTTCAATGGCCGCGAATCAATCGAATCACTTAAAGTTTGATAAGGATTAGAAACAAGCTCGTCATCTTCCGTAAAAACTCCAAAACTTCACTGCCCTACCTGCGCTCGTACTATGGCACAGTTCGCAGTGTAATTGGCATTCCCATGGTTGATTTCGTCCACGGAACACGATCCAGCAATCCTTCATCCACGGCGTAGTTGAAAAAAACCTTGGTCGTGACCGACGTCCGCCTGATAGCCGTGCGGATTCCCGTGAGCATCCACCGGTTTCGAACGAAACTGAATCCCGGCGTTGCGGTCACTTGGAGTCAGCTTCACATCCACGGCAAGCTAAAAAATTTTTACCTCAACGTCGGACCAGATGTACTCGTTGTTCGGCACGTTCTTTTCGGAATGCCCAACGATCGCGCCGTCTTTGAACGACCAGTAACCATCGTTGCCCTTCCAACCGGTGAGGTCATTGCCATTGAAGAACACGGTGCTCTTACGCGACTCTGTGTCTTGCTGGGACGCCGCAGAGGCAACCAACAACAGGCAACCAACAACAGGCAACCAACAACAGGCAACCAACAACAGGCA
>JAPKBL010000197.1 GCA_028823415.1 Mariniblastus sp. | reverse complement strand
ATTGATCCCCTTGAATTGATCCCCTTGAATTGATCCCCTTGAATGGGTTTCACGCGATAGCAATTATTTTCGCTTGAGAAAACGTTTTACGTATTCAGGTCAAGAATCGGGCTTTGGGCGGACGAACAGAATAAAGTAAATCAAGGGTATGGTTTTTCGTTTCGATCTGTGTGAAGACACGGAAAGTTTCGGTGATTACCAGTGCTGTTTTCGTTGCAATTACGTATTTCCTGGAAGCCATCTTCAATGAAGCTCGCGATTATCTCACGCCAGCGGAACTGTTATAGCACGCGAAGGTTGGTTGAATCGGCCAAGGCGAGAGATCACGATGTCGAAGTCCTCGATACGCTTCAATTTTCGATTGATTTAGCGGAGGGTAACCCGCAGCTGTTCTATCAATCTCAACGCCTGGGTGAATTCGATGCGATAATTCCTCGAATTGCTGCATCCATCACTCGATTTGGAACTGCGGTGGTCAGGCAGTTTGAGCAAATGGATGTTTTTTGCGCCAACAGTTCTCACGGGATCGCCAATTCGAGAGATAAATTAAGAGCGTTACAGATTTTGAGCCGACATCAAATTGGGATGCCGCAAACGACGTTTGTGAGAAACCGTACTGATGTGCTTCCGGCCATCGAGCGAATCGGTGGAGCACCGGTGGTCATTAAATTGCTTGAGGGA
The DNA here is from genome assembly GCA_028823415.1 of Mariniblastus sp. Lineage (GTDB taxonomy): Bacteria > Planctomycetota > Planctomycetia > Pirellulales > Pirellulaceae > Mariniblastus. The sequence continues at coordinate 4,978 of JAPKBL010000197.1, read as the reverse complement.
GCCCAGGGGGTCGGGGTGATTCTCGCGGAATCTGAAAAGGTTGCCGAAGCAATCATCGAAACGATGCAGAGCACGCGGCAAAACGTATTGGTTCAAAAGTTTGTTGTTGAAAGTCGTGGTCAAGATATTCGAGCATTCGTCGTGGGTGATCGTGTTGTCGCGGCAATGCGTCGGATTGCGACGGGAAATGAGTTTCGCAGCAACGTTCATCGCGGCGGGAGAACCGAAGCGGTCGATTTAACACCGAAAGAGGAAAGGACTGCGGTTCGCGCGGCTCAAATCATGGGACTGCGGGTTGCCGGGGTAGATATGCTGGAATCCCATCATGGCCCCCAGATAATGGAAGTCAATTCATCACCGGGGCTTGAAGGAATTGAGCGTTGTACTCAGCTCGACATTGCCGGAGCGATCATTGATTATTTGGCCGCTCAAGTCGACTTTCCTGAAATCGATATTCGGCAACGGTTGACCGTGAGTCAGGGATATGGAGTTACTGAAATACACGTGCCAGAGGGCTCAGAGTTCGTTGGAAAATCGATCGACGAATCAGGTTTGCTGGAGCAGGACATCAACGTGCTGACGCTTTACCGTGGCACAACGGTGATCCCAAATCCACGTCTCAAGCGTCGGCTTGAAACCGGGGATCGGATGTTGTGTTTTGGGAAACTGGAGTCGATGCGTTCGATGATTCCCGCCAAGACTCAACGACAACCAACCGTTCAGGAGTTGGATAGTGATGGGGAGATGAGATGTCCCCGCCGATTTGCTGCGTAGTAGCGAAGGTCTTGGCGTCTTAAGGTTCTACCGAGTCAAGCCAATTCCATTGATCTTCAGTGGTCCCGTCGAATAAACCAAAGAAAGCATTTTGAATCGCTTCTGTGATTGGTCCTCGCGATCCGCAGCCGATTTCCAAACGGTCCACGCTTCTTACGGGAGTCACTTCGGCGGCGGTTCCCGTCAAGAAAATTTCGTCAGCGATGTAGAGTAGTTCCCTGGGGATTTCTTGTTCGATCACTTCAAAACCGAGATGCCGAGCCAGCGTTCTTACGGCGTCCCGGGTGATGCCATTGAGAATCGCGGCTGAGAGCGGCGGCGTATATATTTTTCCATCTCGAACGATAAAAATATTTTCGGCCGACCCTTCGCTCACGGTTCCACGCGCGGTCACTGAAATACCTTCGGCAAATCCGTTTCGTCTTGCTTCACCGCCAATCAGTTGTGCGTTGAGATAATGTCCACCTGCTTTCGATAGCACCGGTAGGGCAGCACTGGTTGTACGCGCCCAAGAGGAAACGCAAACATCGATTCCATTTTTTAATCCTTCTTCGCCGAGGTAGGTTCCAAACTCCATGGCCGCAATGATGACATGGGTTGGAACGTCATCGCTTGGGACGACTCCGAGGGAGCCTGCACCAAGGAATGCCAGCGGACGAATGTAAGCCGCCTCAAGTTCGTTTTTAGTAATTGAATCGCGGCAACCGGACTCGATTTCAGCAGCAGAAAAAGAGATTGGGTAGCGGTATAATTTCGCAGAATCCAAAAAGCGTTTGATGTGCGCGTCGAGTCGGAAAATACATCGACCCTTAGGCGTCGCGTAGCAACGGATTCCTTCGAAAACGCTAGAACCATAATGAAGTGCGTGTGACATGACATGAACCGTCGCGTTTTCCCACGGAACCATCTCGCCATTCATCCATATGTACTTGCTGTTTTTCATAGTTTTTACCAGAGGTGCGTTTGGTTTTTCAGATTGTCGCAATTCCAATCCAAAGGCACAAGTTTCGCTGTCGAAAATTCCCAGTGAAGCCGCCTTCAACCACGATGTGGATCAATATCGCGTGCGGTCAGTCGGTGCTGCGGGGCGGGTCGCCTGCCTCTTGCTGCTGTTGCCGGAGTCCGAATTTCCTTATCATGCATTGAACGTGGATTAATCTTTTGAATGACAAATAAGCGAAGGGTAGGGAGTGCTGTGAGCCTCGAAATGAAACAGTTGATGGCGACAATGCCGCAAGTGGGACGAGTGGAGTGGATTGGCGTCCGGCCTGGGCGTCGAGAGCCATTGAAGAATCTCCAAACGGTGAACGCAAGTTGGGAAGGTCTTGAAGGGGATCGTTACCGAGGAAAAGCTGGCGGCCCGCGGATGGTTACTTTGATTCAGCAGGAGCACATCACCACGGTTGCGAGTATTTTGAAACTAGCAGCGATAGCTCCGGAATTGTTGAGGCGTAATATCGTGGTTTCGGGGATCAATTTGCAGGCGCTCAAGAAAAGGCGGATTCAAATTGGAGACGCCGTACTCGAGGTGACGGGCAATTGCCCGCCCTGTAGTCGAATGGAAGAAAATCTTGGTAGCGGCGGGTATAACGCAATGCGAGGGCACGGCGGGATAACCGCGACAGTCATTCGCGAGGGAGAAATTGAGTGCGGTGATACGGTCGAGTGCATGGCTGAGTCGGTCGACTCTTGACGAATTCAATTTGGTTTTACGATCATTGCCGGTGGCTCTTTGCCTTCCGGGAAAAATTTCAAAGAAACCGAGTTCACACAATGCCGGATATTTTTTTCGGTTTTCTGCTCGCCTTCAAACACATGCCCAAGATGACCATCGCAATTCTTACATAAGATTTCTACTCGATAGCCGTCGGCATCTACTTTTCTTTTGACGGCTCCGGAGATCTCATCGTCGAAACTTGGCCAGCCGCAATGTGCCTCAAATTTATCATTGGATCGGTAGAGCTTTGCATTGCATTGGCGGCAGACGTATACGCCCGATTCGACCGTACTGTTGTATTCACCCGTATCAGGACGCTCGGTTCCTTTATCAAGAATCACACTAGCTTCGAACGCGGTGAGTTTGTTGAACTCGGCTGGCATTTCTTTTTTCTTCTCTTTCTTAGGCGGAGTAGTCGACTTGGATTGCGTCTCTTTGTTTTTGTTCGAAATGGCGGGCGGCGTCCCAGGATCCTGTTTATTAAGGATTTGTGTTTCAGGATTCACGGCGACATCGCCCATTTCATTTTCCGTTTGGAACCGTTGGACAACGAAGTACACTCCCAAGCCAAGGGTTAAAAGCAACATGCTGGTGCTGATGATTTGATTTTGGATCATGGTTTTAAACTCTCAACTACTTGGTTCATTCGCTTACGGTTGACACCGAGATCTGAGTGGCCAACTCTCGAGGCTGAGCGAAAATGGACTTCGGATGACTCATCATTAACAAAGAATTCTACATCGTCAATGAAGCGAAAGACGAATGACTTAAATTCGTAATGCAAATAGTGATCGGTTTCACTAACTAACGTCGCGCGTGGCCAATTAGATTCGACTGTGTTTTTGATTTTCGAGATCATTTCGGCTTGGGATGCAGTGAAAGGAATCGTTTCCATCTTTTTCTCAGGATCAACCGCTTGGGTAGACACACAATTGGGCGACTCGGGACATGCCGAGAGTTTGTCGTTGTTTACACCAAGGGTTGTGGGAGGCGAAGAAGTCATGCTGAGGCCGAATAAACCGAGACAAGTCAGAATTACGACTGGAAAGATACGTCTCGCGATTTTAAGCAAAGAAAACCGAGACAATTTAACTTTTTCTGACGGCTTGATGGCGGGGGCTGAATTCATTCAGAAGTTTTTTTCGGGGCTATGGAGCGTGGGATAGTCAGTTTTGTCAGGAGCCGAGTTATCGATGGTTCATGACTTACTGGAACCAACTTAATACAACGATCGTTATCGACAAGACGATGAGTGTAAAAAGAGCCGTCGCAACTAGTTCTCCATTTTGCCCTTGTTGACAAGTTAACAAATCAGCTGAAACTATATTGAGTTTTTTTTCACGTTCAGCGTCCTCTTCAAAGAGCCATACTTGAGTCTTGAGGTGCGGATCTCTCTCGCGCTCATCGTCTAAGACCACCCCGAACATCTCAAGCCAGCCGGGACGGTCGTCGGATTCTGATTCACTGCCTTGATTGCTGAGTGGAAGACATTTAACCCTTACGCAAAATTTAAAAACCTGAATCCAGCCGGGGCGTTGGATCGCATGCAGCTCAAACTCATTTAGTTTTGCCGTCTTTCCGGCAAATCCGTTGTTGTCAAGCCAATCTCGGACGTCTTTTTCAGTCGATCGGTTGGAAATGGTTAGCGGCATTTTTTTTCAGCTTAGTTGTTTTGTCCTTGTGGGCGGAGTTGGATGGCTTTCGCCGCCGGGACTCATTCAGAATTCTCAGCCTTGGCCCTCGGTGGGCCGATAACAAGCCTTGTACATAACTGACCGTTTTTCCGTTGGCGAATTCACGCTCCTTTCAGGTTGAGGTTGCCTTTACAAAGCTGAGTTAAGCGTTTTAAATGAGCTTAGGAGACTGGGTGCGTAGGATGCAATAGGAGCGTGTTTTATGGTGGATGTTTGCTTGTCGGTTGCGTTAATTCGCAAGACTTATAACGAAAAACTGAAGTGGTTGGCTCGTTTAGATCCAGCGACGAAGCAGTTGAATTTTATTATTGGCCAGCGGCTTGAGGACGAGTCGTTCCGCGAGAGCACGGTACGTGAAGTTGCTTGGTCGCTCTGGTTAGATCGGCAGCGCGACTTTCATGTGTCCAGCGAGGCTCTAATGAATTTGGAGTTTGTCGACCGCGTCCCGGGGCACTTTCAAAAAAGCCGAGTGGCTGTCTCTTTCTTTAACGTCGAAGTGTATCGCAAAGACGTTGTTGCGAATATCAAAAAACAGGGCGGCAATTTTTGGGTGACGTCGGATGAGATTTGCAATGGTATCAGCCAGTGCGGTCGTCGATTTGATCCAATCGTTCCCTACTTAATCAACCGTTCGAGTGTGATTCAGTATTGGGAATCTTCTTCGTGAGTTGATTCGCGGATGGTCGAAAGAACCAACAGGTGTCCCCCCGTTGAGGCACTTCTTTGAGAGAGGCAGCATCGGCGACACTTTCATTGAATCGACCGCTGATTGTGCTTTGCTTCCTTCTGCTTC
>JAPKBL010000010.1 GCA_028823415.1 Mariniblastus sp. | reverse complement strand
TCAGTTTTTTCTGCGTCAGTTTTTTCTGCGTCAGTTTCAGTTGCTTTCGGCAGAACGCCATCGGCCGTTTTTGCGACGACATCTTCCTGAGCAAGAGAGACCCCAGTCAGAATGAGTGTAAGAATAAGCAACGACGAAAGTTGTAAGACGAAGTTTTTGTGAGCGTATTGCATGAATCCACCTGTGATATTACTAAGCAAGCCTTTTTCTTAATGATACCCTAATTTTTGCTCATTGGTGAGTCGGTTCTTTGGTGGAAATCTGTTTTCCGTCGGAAAAACGAATGGCTATGAACGCCATCCAGACCGCCCCTAGCACCCATTGGACAGAGCTGACCCACAGGTAGACTCGATGTAAGTCGTAGAATTTTGCTTCGTCGGAAATTGTTTCACCCGAAAAATCAATTAATTCATCCATGCTTGGGTGGAGGTAGACCAAGACGGCTAAGCAGATGAAAGATGCAATGGTTGCTCCCAGCTGGATGAAGAATCCGACCTTTTTGCGGGTTCGTCGATTCAGCCACGAATCTACTGCCATCATGAGGATGGTTAAAGCCGCGGCCAGGTTAAGCCAGTGGGTCACGACTTGAGTGATGAACCCCTGCGTTCTTGCCGAACCGAGAATTTCACTTCCCACGGGAACCACAATCGCGGCGTAGAATGTAAAACCGCCCCACCAGATCGCAAATGCGAAGAGCAACGTAATTCGAATCAAAATGGTTGCAAATTGGCTCAATGGTAACTCGCCAGGTTCGACGCCCGCAATTATGAGTTACGTGGGCGAGGTGAAAATCGTGTTAAGACTTCGACGATTTTACCAAATGTTTCAGCTTTCGTCCCGTCAGCCAGAAACTGTGTTTCAGATTTGCGACGGAATTTCTTGGAATGAATCGCGTCCGGACGATCGGGATGCGCGTCGTATTCCATCTCGCTTTGTATGGTTCATCACCACGCAAAAAATCAAACCGCTGCAGGCCTAGTGCAATCGCCCGCTGCATTGCGATGGAGCAAATTTGGTAACCGGGTTCGAGGCGCATTCGCGTGGTATCTAATCCGGATTGATAGAGGTAAAAAGTGTCATCGCTCCGAAAGTAGAGTCCGGCAGCGAGAGGTTTCTTTTCATAGTTGATAATGAGTAGTTCTGCCCGACTTTGGTTCTCCATGGGTTTGAACGCTTGTTTTAGAAACTGTTCAAAATCGGTATCTGCAAAACACCCAGGCTGGCCCAGCATTTCTCGACGCTGTTGGTGAAGTTCAACGAACACCTCCCACAGTTGATCGGTTGAATACCGTGAATCCACCGATGAAAGAACCTCTACTTCCGCATTGGCAAGTCGCTTGGCGGCTGCTTTTGTTTTGCGCCGCATCGATTTGCTAAATTTTGCATTCAATTCTTCCCAGGTGGAAGGAAGTTCGACCTGCCACCCCCCCTCCAGTGCGGTGGTGTGGTGTTTCATGCCGTTGGCACCAAATACCTCGCAGAGATAGTTGGTTTTAGGGTCTTCAGTTGAGATTCCCTCTAGTTCGATGACGTCGATGCGTCCCAGTGTTTGGGGGCATCCAATATTTTCAATCAGCCAGTCAATTGCGACGCGGTTGAATTCATCATGATTCTCACCACGGGCAATAAGGCGGAGATAATCACTGCAAGCGTCGCCGGATCCTAGGAACCTGAGTTTGTTCAACAACGGTTGCGTGCGATCGATGCACCATGGCGCAATTCCAATCCATTGGTCATCTTTATCAATGCCGACGAGAACTGCGAGTTCGAGTTCTTTCCCAAGGATTTGAAACCAGTTCGCCATCCAGTCAAATTGAAAGAAAGGAAAGCTACCCACGAGGGCGTCCCAATGATCGCGATCTTGTTCCAGCTCGGAAAGATTTTTGTAGAGCTTCAAACGCATAGTGTTAACTAACTCGAGGTGGATTGTTTAGCGGGAGCGACGGTCTGAGAGTTTGTGCGATTTTCGAATTTCTTTCTCAGGGAAATCCATTTCTTGCGTAGAATTTTTGTCAATGGCTGCTCCAGCCAGTGGGTGAAAGCAGCGGCAATACCAATGACGGCGGCAATGGTCAGGAGGAAGGCGAGCACGGGATAGCATCCGGCTAACTCTAGCTGCCTCATGATCAAGGTGCCAAGGTTGTTATGAACCAAGTAGAGTGAGTAGGAGATAAAGCTAATGTAAACCAGTGGTTGAAAGCGGAGTAAGGGCACACGACCGTAAGCACTGGCGGTTAACAGGCCAAACATCAGAAGGGTGGCCAGAGGATTGTGCTCGCGAAGATCGATGGCATGGTAAACAATGCCGCTCAAAACAATGCCGCCCCAAAGGACCCAGAATTTTCCTCGTTTGCATCGAAGTTCGTTGAGTAGGATCCCCATCGCGAACAATGGCATGGTTCGAATAAATAAGAGTTCTTCGACGACATAAAAAGTCGAATTCCAATCGGACTGTGGATACCAAGTTTTGAAGTTGGTGAATGCCGTTCCCAATATGAGACAGACTGAAACGGCGACCATCATCGTGCGGACGGGTTTATCCAGTAGGCCTGAAATTAAAAGGAACATCAGAAATATATAAAACAACATTTCAACCTGAAGGGTCCACATGACCGGTTCCATGTTTTCATAACCCAGCAGGTTAGGCATTGTTGTTAGGTTCGCCACCGTCCAGTCCACGGTCGGCGGCGTATTAAACATTGGGATGTAAGCGAAGAGCGCGACGTTCATCAAAATTACGATCCAGTAAGATGGGAAAATTCTTATCCATCTCGCGCTAATGAAATTTGCTGAATCTCGCTTGCTTAAAAGGGTCATTGCGTTGACTAAACCGCTGAGCATAAAGAACAGCTGCACACCATATTTCCCATAGGGGAATTTGTAACCAATCGGAGAACTAAACCCGTATTTTTCTTCGTAGACCCATGTGAAATGAAACAGCAGTAAATTCAGGCACGAAAGTGCTCGAATGGCGTCTAATTCCAGAATTCGTTTGGACTTAGGTTTCTGGGTAGTTGATGAGAGAAGTTGAGTCATGGGGGGCTTTCGGGGCCCGCGGCACCGTGAATTCCTACATGGTTAACTGGGGTGATTGGAAAGGTTATTTCACGTTTTGGAGGTTTCTGGCGATGCGGTTTCTTTTAGCTAGGAAAGGACAGAGATAGAACGAATTTTTTCGGGTTAAATCAGATTGAACGGTTGTAAGTGTTTTCGAATTCCCCAACGCCATGATTCGCTCCTCATAAATGGGGCAAGCTTTTTAGGTTTTATTTAATCTGAATTTGATAGCAATTTTGGTAGTTCTTAAAAAAATCGACAGCATCGCTGTCACGACGTTTTTGGTGTTCAGTATGTTTTCCTCGGGTAATTATTTCCTTTTTCATTTCTGATACTATTTTTCTTAAAGTTTGACATCAGAAGATGAAAACTTCTCTTGACCCAAATCGATGGTTTCAATAACTTGCCCATCCATCAAGGGTTTGGTGACAAACACTTGAACAGAATTAAGAGTTGTTTTGTGAGGGCGGATTGCATTGGGATTGAGTTGTTCAATTCTGCGATCAGCAAGCCGAGACGTTGACATGGATGTTGCGTTTAAAGCTTGTTGCCTTAGCGAAACTGAAGCCGATCAAAGCATGGATGCGGAGATCGAACTTCGTCCAATCGCTCTCGGACTTACTGAGGTGTTCTAAGCCCCCCTAGAACCCAAAGTTGCCGAGGGTGTTTTTTTTTGCGCAGTTGGATTCTTAACAATCGGACTGCGGTGGGCGGGCGCGATTGGGAGGACGGGCGCAATGAAGATTAAGCGGTATCAAATTGACGCGTTTACCAATGTGCTGTTTGCCGGTAACCCGGCTGCAGTTTGCGTGCTCGAAAAACCGCTTCCAGATTGTCTGATGCAATCGATTGCCGCTGAAAATAACCTTGCCGAAACCGCGTTCGTTTGGGGTGGCGGTTGTGAATATGAGATTTGCTGGTTCACACCTGTTTGTGAAGTTGACTTGTGCGGCCACGCCACGCTTGCAGCTGCTCATGCGTTAATGGCGGGTGAAGGGGTGGTTGGTGGAACGATCCGGTTTGCGTCGCGTCATCGCGGTACACTGACGGTTACGCGAAAAGGTGCGTTTTACGAGCTTGACTTTCCAAGGGCCAGCTTCACGAGGCAAGCTTCAGAAGATTCCTTGACTAAGTGTGTTAGTGAGCCTCCCGTCGAATTTTGGTCGACCGGGGAAGATGCCCTGTTGGTTTTTGCCAATTCGAGTTTAATTGGTGCCTTGAGTGTGGATTTTACGCAACTGAGGGAGTTGAAATATCGGGCACTGATTACGACGTCGGTTGGAAAAGATTGCGATTTCGTTTCACGATTCTTTGCGCCTTCACTTGGAATTAACGAGGATGCAGTCACCGGTTCCGCCCATACTGTTTTAACGCCCTTTTGGGCTCAACGGTTAGGAAAGCAGAAACTAGTGGCTCGGCAGCTATCGCAGCGTGGCGGTGACTTGCGGTGCGAGGTTGTCGAAGACCGAGTCTTAATCGGGGGCGAAGCCGTTACTTACTCGGTCGGTAATATTATTATTGATTGAAACTTATTATTGATTGAAACTGATCTTTTGATTGTCGAAGCTATATAGCTTGGCAAGCGATTAGACGTTTCGTGGCGCGGGGATAAACCCAATGACGTAGGTTCTGTGTTGGAATGCGTGACGTCTGGTACCGGCTTGCTTGGCAACGCAAGAAAACCCGTGCGATGTCTACCTAATGACGACGCAGTCATCGAGTTCGGTTTCCGGATCTTTAAAGGCGCGTTTGACAAACCCCATCCCAAGATGGCATTGGTCGCGAAATGAAAAAGCAACCGAGCTGAGATTCCCTACCGGTTGCCCGTCTTGGGTTAATACGTGACCAACGGTGGGGGAGAGGCCCGTGGGAGAAGTTTCAGAAAACCGGATACTAACCAGGAGGCGATTGACGCGGCCTCGAGCATCGATTCTTGCGACGGTTTCCTGACCCAAATAGCAACCCTTGTTAAAGTTGATTGCTTTTGAATCACGTTGCAATTCTTGCGGTAGGTTGTTTTCAGATACGTCTAATCCATTCCAAGGTGTCGCGTTCTCAATTCTGGTCACCTGCAACGCTTCCTGACTGCATTTTGCAATGCCAGCAGCTGCCAATGCCGATTCGAGTGAACTCAGTTGGGATTCACAGGTTAATAAAAGGTAGCCGAAGCCAGCGACTTCCAGGTTGCCGAGCATAATGTCGAAATCCTGACATTGTGACCGTTGGAATCTGTTTTTTTCTGGCAATTCTACGCCCAGTTTCGCTAAGCATTCCTCTGATTTTTCACCACTAATAAACAATCCCGTCCACTTCGTGGTGGCATCCTCAATCGCGACGTCCTCGCGAATTAAAAACATGTCGAGGTGAGCGATTGTGGGCTCGACATTTGTTCCATTGCTGTAAAGAAGCAGCTCATCGGGCAAGTTAATGGCATGCACGAAGTTAAGGATCTTGCCTTTGCTATTGAGAATGAAAGCTTCGCAAGCCTGCCCAGTCTCTAAATCCTTAATATCGTTGGTACAGAAATTATGAAAAAAGGAAAGTCGATCTTCTCCGGTGAGGCGAATCAACCCGTGGTTGTTTAGTTGCGTAAATCCGGCGCCGCTTGTGAGCGATTGGTAATCGTGTTCGAGTTGTTTTGTCATACAAAATTTCTAAGCTTCATTCTATAGAAGCGTCGTCCCCTGATTTGATTTGGGTTTTGTGAGCATCGCGAATGACCAGGCAATTTTCATGAGATTCAGCCATTCTGAGGATCTCACTCACCGACTTGAGATGGCCAAGGCCTAATTCTTCGACAGTTTGTTCGGGGAGAGCAGATTTTAGAAATACCGGACGGTCTTTAATGATCCCCGCGACGCGCTGCAGGATTTTTGTCAGCTTGGAACTAATATTGTCTTCGAATTGTGACATGCACGCCTTTCTCGTGTTGCGGTCGGGAGCAAGCGAGATTTCGGACCAAATCACAATTGGGGATTCGCTTTTTGTAAGCTCGCTCGCCGCGATTAGGGCTTGAGAGAAATCGTCCCAAGACTGATCGTTGGGCTGCGCTTCAATGGTCGCTACACAAAGGTCCGAAGGCGTTGGCGATGGTAATGACCAAAGTTGATTAGTAGCGGCCCTTGCAGAATTCAGGGCGTCTTTTTTAGCGCCGCTGTGGACTTGGCGGATTGTGTCACCGGGGCCACAGACGATTTGAATTGTGAAAAAAGCTCCGAGTGCCTCATTGGCAAGGTCAATTTCAGTCCAACGGGAAATGAAGGAACCTTTGCGTTGAGAAAATCTGTAGAGCGTCGAGGTCGTACTGAAGTCAGGGTAAATGCAATCCTGTTGTTGATTGACTTCGCCCGGACTGGGGAGTCCGATTGGTATGACAATATCGGCGTCGACTAAAGTACGGTTGACGTAAACGGGATCGCCTTCTTCGTTGGCTGCGAGATAAGCATGGCCTGTCTGGTTTTCTGGGTCGTGAACTTGGATGTTCAGGGTTTGGAATCCAAAGTCGAATGAAATAACAGGCGAACGGTTACCTTCGGTTTTGTCCTTCTCAGCCATTTCGTATTGGGAAAGTGGGATCCCCAGATTCTCGGCCGTTCGACCCGTGACGACGAGGGTGATATCTGTGAGTTCAATTCCTGTAGAAATTAAATAATCGACAATCGACTCAATCAAATAGTTGGCGTGGGGAATGTCAGTTTGCAATACGATCGCGACTGTATCACCCGCAAAAACCGATTCTGAGAGCGGGGGATAAAATTCCGGTGAATCGAGCGCAGCTTTTAACGCGTTCGATAAATCGATATTCGGTTCGATCGAGACATCGAGTTGAGGCACAGAGAAGTTAGGTTCGTCTGCCAGCGGTCTCAATAAATCAGCAATGATATTGCTGTCCGGTTGCGATGCAGTAGTCAAGGGAATGCTCAAAATGGTGAAGTGTTGCCTGGAATTTAATCAGGAAATCTTAATCGGCAATCATATCCGTCCTCCGGTTGGGGTCAACGACCGGTAACGCTCATCCAGGCAAGAACCGCAATTCATGGCAAACGACGGGCAATCGCCAATTTTTTGGCCTATTGTGAAACGTATTGGAAATTTACCGGTATTCCTTTGATTGGCGTTCCGACGCCGAGGAATTCACCTTTACCCGGATTTTGTTAAGAGGTTAAATTGTAGGGGTGTGATGCAGGATGCAAAAACTCAGAGACACCTATGAATGGATTGAATTCATCAAAATATTACATTGTCGTAGTAAGCGTCGTATTGTTGGCTTGCCTGAGCTGCGGTCGGGATGACACGCCTCGAGTCGTAGATTCGCCAAAGGGGCAAGCGCAGGGTGGACAAGTGCCGGTCCAAGGGATCGCGGCCGTTGATGAGGGGGTGTCATCGATCGAGATACTCGCGTCAGTCATCCAAAGATATGCTCGTGCAGAATCTTATCAGGATAAGGCTGTGTTATATCTCAGTTATCAACTGGAAGGTCGCCAGACTCAGGAGCCTCAGCGATGGTCGACCACTTGGCAGCGACATGGGAATTATGCCGCCTCTCTATTTAATGGAAAAGTTGCGGCTAACGGAGGGGTTTTGAGCTGTTACATTTTCGACATCGAAAGTGAGAATTTAGATAACCAACATCTTTTGATGCCGTATCAAAACACGATACCCCTCACCGAATTATTTTCAGATTCGATCGCGAAATATTTCCTGAGTGGATTCTCAGAATTACCGCTTGATGAAACGACCATCGATTTATGGCCAAAGCTTATTCCCCCTCCGCTCTCGTTATTAACCCGTCAAATACCTAATCAATGGATTCAGGAATCGGAGCAGTCGCAGCGGTTGCCCAATGAAGACCTCGACGGAAGAAGTTGTTACGTCGTCAGATCGTCGGCGGGAGACATGACGGCAGATATTTGGATTGACCGAGAGACTCTGATTGTTCAACAGATTTCATTGCCACTAAAATTACTGGTTGGAGAAGTCGTCACCTCTCCGGAGATTAAAAACGTTGAGCTGTTGGCTAAATTCTATGACGCCGTTTTTGACGCAACGATTCCGGAGACTGAATTTGCGATTGAAGATCGCGGAGATGCCACGCCGGTAAAAAAGTTTATTGCGTTACCGGAGGCAATTCCATCGCGGCTGATTGGTGAAATTGCGCCCTCTTTTCAACTTGTCGGTGATCGGGAGATTCCAATTTCCGGCGAGCAGTTTCGGGGGAACGTCACCGCCGTCCTTTGGCTTGCTGGTTTGTCGTCCTACTCATCGATCCGCGAGCTCGATTCTCTTGCCGGGGAATTGCCGGATCAACGGTTTCGGTTTGGCGTTGTCTATTCAGAGGCCGATTTGAATGAGCCCGGTTCATTGGGCGTTGCGGATGAACTGGCAGCTTTTTCCGACGTTGAGAGAGTGGATTTCTATTTTGATTCCGCGATGAAAGCGAGTCAATTGCTGCAAATGAATGTTGTTCCGTCTGTTGTCGTAATCGATGAGAATTTGCGGCTTCAGTATGCCGCTCCCATTGGCGACCCCAATTGGAAACGAGATGTCAAGGCTGCGATGTTGAGAGTGGCTAACGGGGAGAATGTTGCTGAAGAAATGAAAGTATCTTACGGGCGTTTCATTGAGTCTTATCAGCAGCAATTACAGGCGGTTTCAGCGAGTGAGGTACTCGGTTCAATTCAGGGGAACCGGCCCCTTATTCCATCGAAGGATTAAAGCGTTGGTCTCTGCAGACCAACGCGGTAACTGTCGGTGGCTTGGCAGTGCCCGTCCGTCGTCTCCGCATCGGATTGGCGACGCGGTCGTGTTTTGAAGCGACAGTGATGGGGCACTGGGACAGTTCAACCGACACAGCGATTGCCAGCTTTACCAGTTTAGCGAATGCTATTCTTAACATCGAGAATTTGTGAGTTCGACACGGAGTTGCCGAACCTTTCGAACTGATCGAATTGCCACACCACTCGTTTGGTGAGCGGTTCGACTTCGACCAATAGCGGTTGACCGGGGCCGGCGTGACAATTTCCGATAACATAATTTCCGTTGGGAAGCACCTCGAGGGTTGTCACCCAGGCGAGTGTAATTCCCGGGAGATCATTTTGCTTTAAGTGCCAAACGACTTTTTTATCGGGAGTGACTTCGATGACCGAGTGACCGTTGCCGGTGGCAATCAGTGTATTTCCATTTTTTAAGCGTACTGCGCCGAATAACTTATTCCCAAACGATTCCGAGCCGTGACCGTTTTTCGCCTGCTTTCCAAACATTGGGACTTCATACTCCCATAGAACTTTACCCGTTCCATCGTATTCTCGTAACTTTCCATCACCTTCGTGGCAGACAAGGTAATTTCCATTGTCAATTTTTCGCGCTAGGCGCGTGTCCATGTGAGGGTGGGGGTTGTCGACTGTCAGTTTGACTTCTGCTAAAAGCTTGCCTTCACGATTCACTTCGATAATTCGTGCGACGCCCGACTCGGCAATCATGATATTTCCATCATCGAGTGCCTGGAACGCATGAACCTCGACCTTTTTTCCAGCGTTGCCGTTTTGCTTGCCAGAATCATATGTCCAAACGACCTTTTTGGTATTCCGGTCGATTTCCACGACTTGGTCTCGCCCCTTGCGCGTCAGGATGTTGCCTGACTCAAGCACATGGATATCGTGAATCCCTCCCCAATTCATCTCCCATTCAACATCGCCGGACTTGTTAACGATCGCAAGTTTCCCGTTCCCTTGAGTCACCAATGAATGTTGTGCGAAAGCGGTGTTGGTGACCAAGCAGCAAGTGATCGCAATAATGAGGGACCGAAGGTTGGACAGGGCGGGCATGTTGTTCCTTGAATTAATGGGGGCGGTTGAACGGGAAGGTTCAGTCGGTTGAAATTATAACATAACCGATGACTGACTGAAAATCATGACATTTGGATTTCAATCACGATCGCCCCGCTCGGAAGACTCGTCCGGAGCGGGATGAAGCGGCGGGGCACTGCCGGAGGTTATTGCACGATATTATCGCAGGTAGGAGTAATAAAACAAGAATTAGGGTTTTTTCCGGCCAATTAACACGCTTTGCATGTAGCCGTGATAGGTGCCACGGATTTCTAAAATGTCAAAGAAACGTCCCCATGTTTTTTGCAGATACGAATTGCTGTGCACCACCAACGCTCGATAGGGACCCACATCGGTATATCTAAAACACTTTCGTTCTTGGGGAATATTGTGTTTTAATAGTTCGTCGAAATCAGGGTCGACGTTGCGGAATCGTTTCAGCAGTCCATTATTCTCGTCGGCGTTCTGAAGTAGTTTCCAGGTGTCTTCGTTGTGAACGGTAAGGTAGCAAAGGCCACCCGGTTTTAGCACCCGGTATAACTCAGCTAACCATGCGGTTTCGAACGTATCTATATGAGTGAAAACAGAAAAAGCACTGACAAGGTCAAATGAATGATCAGCGATTGGCAATTGCGGGATGCAGTTATTATGAACCAATTTTAATCGCGGTGGCAGATTATCGTTTAACCAACGAATGTGGCGGCCATTGATGTCAGTGCCCCATAAATCTGGAATTTCGGATTGGGCGCAGAAATGCCGAATCACGCGTCCGGAAGCACAACCGAAATCGAGATATGAATTTAAATCCAATTCGTACTGTTGGGCGACTTGGCGGATTTTCAAATAATCCGCGAGACCGGTCATGAAAAATCGAGCATTGAAATTTGGATTGTACCCTTCACGATCACTGGCATCAGGGATGGGATAGGTGTCGCGCTTGATATAACTTTCTAGCGTTGTATCGCCAAGTAAATCCGGAGTTAAGACGTCTTTCGCATTGAATTCCTCCAGCGGCATTTCCGCCGGGGATGGGGAATTGTTAAAAGGAGTGGTCGAATCATGATTAAGTGAAATGTCATCTTCCCACGTGGGCATCCGGAAATTTGCCCAGTTCGATTCCTGATTCATTTGCTTACTCGATTGCCTGAGTGAATGGGGTGATCTTTCTCAATTGGGGTGATCGAGATTGATCCAATGCGGAATGGAAGGATCTCAATTTCCCGCTAAGATTATTGCTGAACTAACAAATTTCGTCGACCTCAGTGTTGCAGTTTCAGAATCGCCATATTTGCTGAACACCCAAGGGGTGGGGTTTTCGATTCAAATTGAAAGGGATAGGCTTGTCTCTTGAGTAATGCCATCCGATTGGAATCCTGGTAATGTCATTTCGAAACCAAGATCGTGAATTTTCTCCTTCAAATCGAGTTTTACCTCGATTCGAACGCTCTATTCTGAGCGGGTTGTTAAGTACCTCTTCGGTTGTTTTGAGTGAGCAGAACCTTCTCCGCGTTTTTCGCTGGGAGACGAAAAAGTTAACTCATCTCTTGGAAGACGATGAGTCTTTTGACGTTTTTCAGGTTATCAGGATACCCCGTGTTATTGGTGTTTCAGAGTTTAATCGGCAGTGGTCTGTCTTGATGGCGGTGGATCACTTATGCCTGGTACTCGAGGATTGTCGGAAGGCTATACTCGCGTTGAGCGACGGGGTTGAGCCAAAGGGCGAAATTGATTTATCGCTTTATGTGCCAAGGCCTGATTTAGGATTTGACGTTTTGGACCGCTTTGAAAATCTGACTTCGCGTTTTTGCAGTGAAATTCAAGCGGCGGTGGAAATCAACTCTACGCTCTGGACCACCGCTCGGTTTTCCCACCCATGCTTTGGTAGCCTAACCGCGAAGCAATGGCTTGCCTTCGCCACGATGCACCAGATGATTCACCGACGGCAGGTGCAAAAAATTATCGTGATGTTGGGCATTTCCTGAGGGCTTGCAACGGTCAGATTAGCCGCCCCTCACGCCGTGGGTCAACGGGTTTTTTGCTTCCCCTGAAGCCATGCAAATGGCAGTTTGTTGCTTGTGTATCGATTGTTACGGCGGCCCAGCGTTACGGCTTAACACTGAGAGGTAACGGTCGTTCACGTTTCCAGAGAAAGTCGAAAGCAAGCATGTTTCCGATGCCGATATTAAAAGCTGGACATAGGAAAATCCCGGCTTAAGTGTCGGATTCATTTGGAAGGAGTCAAACGATGGATTTAGGTGACGATCCTGTTTTGTGGGTTGGTTTTGGAATCGCATTCATTGCATTTTCCGTTAGTCTGATTGTCGGACTGAGATTATTTCGGAGAAACAAGAGAGCTAAGGGAATTGTTTGTTCTGTTTTAACCCTCAGCCTATTCCTGTGCACTGCCTGGGTGGGAGTTGAGATTCTACGAGACGGCAGTCTCGATGCGATGGAGAGTGATCCTCAATGGTTGGCAGATCAGGAATTGCTCAACGAAATTGAAGAACTTGATTTCGACATTGAATTCTAAGAACAAAATCCGGCTGTCGTGGCCGCGATTTATGTCAAGCAGTTTGGGTGCAATGTTACTTATTTGAACATATCACTCAACTGCTGAGGGGTGAGGATTGGTATTCCTAGCCGTGAGGCTTTTTCGCTTTTTGAACCGGACCCCGGTCCGGCGACGAGATAGTTTGTCTTTTTTGAGACGCTGATAACGCACTTCCCACCACGAGATTCCACCTCTTTTTCCCAATGTTTTTTGCCTTCTGGGAAGCCGCCACTAAAGCAAAATGACTTTCCAGCTAAGACACCTTCTGATATCGAGACGGTGGGTTCTACGAATTCTAAAAGAATGTCAATGTTTTTTTGGTGCCGCGCGAAGAATTCAGAGATTGCGGTCGCAGTGATGGCGCCAATGTCGTCGACAGATTCGAGTTGTTCGATCGTAGCATTGCGTATTGTTTTGAAAGATCCAAAGTGATCGGCAAGCGCTTTGCCGGCGGACTTACTTGCCGACTCGATTCCAAAGGAGGCGAAAAGTTGCCAAAGTGGAACATCTTTCTTTGTTTTCAGCGCTGAGTCGATTGCCGACTCGAGTAATTCATTGGTTTGTTTGTCCGGCGCGGGGATCATCTGGATCGCGGCAACCGCAAGGGTTGCCTGACGGCGAGTCAATCCCGATTGCATCGTGCTGTTGATGTTCAATTTATAGAAATCGGCCGGGATGGTGACCAAACCGCTCTCGAAGAGCTGCGTTACCCGGCTTTCTCCAAGGCCAAGGACGCCAAAGGTGGCGAGGAAATAGCAAAGTGAGCTGATGATTTGAGCGGGGCAATCCTGGTTGGTGCAGACGAGTTCCAACATTTCGTCAGTTCCGCCGGTTTGAAGTTCTGTCTGCTGGGCACACGAGGGACAGTCTTTGGGGAATTCAGGTTTCCCCTGTCCGTCTATCACTCGGATTACTTTCGGAATGATTTTCCCCGCTTTTCTCACGGCGATTTTGGAGCCAAGGGTGATTTGGTTACGTTCCATAAATCCGGCATTGTGAAGCGTCGCTCGGGAAACATTTGTTCCGGCCAAACGAACGGCGTCGAAGATTGCAACGCTTGTCAGTTTCCCCGTGCGACCGGTTTGCCATTCAATTGAATTGATGACCGGAGTGGCTTCTTCTTCTCTAAACTTCCAGGCAATTTTCCCTTTGGGATTGCCAGTGAGCGGGTCGCCATGCCGCCCGAGTTGTTCCTGCTGCTCAAGATTGTTGACGCCAACAATGACTCCATCGACTTCAAAATCGAGGCGTGGGATATTGTCTTCTAGAGAAAGAAGGTTGGGGAATCGAAAAAATTCGGCGGCAATATAGGGCACGCCGAGAACCTTTGTGCAATATTCGAATCGCTCTATTTCGGTATTGAAGGGAGGGTTGGCGAGTCCTTCAATACTGTAGGCAACAAAGCTCAACCGCATTCGCTTGGTTTTTTCAGGATTTTTGAATTGTCGAATCCCACCTGCTGTGTGGTTTCTAGGATTGGCCCTGAGTTTATCACCGGCAAGTGTAAGCGATTTTTGAACTTTTTTGAAATCGGATAATTTGCAAATTAGCTCTCCTCGGATTGAGCAGGTGATTTTTTCAGGCAGCTCGGCAGGGACGCCGGCAACGTATTGAACTTGTTCAGTAACGTCTTCTCCATTGATGCCGTCTCTGGGGCGCAATCCTGCTTTGATCAACTTGCCATCTTCATAGTAGATCGCTATCGCAACGCCGTCGAGTTTATAGGTTTGGTAAAAAAAAGACTTTGGAAACGAGATTGGGCTGTCTTTATAAGATTTCCCCTCGATCGTGTGGGCGAGTAGATCGTTTTCGGGGATTTCTGCAGAGACGACCGTTTTGGAAATCCATTTAAATAGCAGTTCTTCCTGGGTCGCGAGATTTTCGTGGCTTGCCTTTTCGATCGAGGTCATGGGCGGATCGTGGACAACTTTTAAATTCGTTGAGACGAATTCGGATGCTGTCGCGGTAGCAAATAATTGCGAATCGGGGTGTTGTTCTTTGAGTTGTCGCCTGAGGTCGTCGTATTGGCTGTCTGAGACAAGCGCGTGAGTATCAGGATGAGTGCAGGCGAGCCCTTGCTCGTAAAGCGTGTCGAGGTGACTGATAATCCTCTCGAGGTCGTCCACCGTGGTTGCCTCGGGAGGCAGAAGGAGAGGTTTCTGGTTGGACTTTTTCGCCATTGCGTGCTTTCGGGGCCGTTGCCTAAATTTGCCTAGTTGGGTTGTAGGCTTCGCTGACCGGTATCGACTTGGACGTGCCGATTCGAGAGGCGCCGGTGCTATCGCTCTTGTCGGGCAATATGCGAACCTGGCTAACATTCGGATCAGGCATTCGAAAGTCTTGCTGATCCGATTCCTCGACGCGGTTAAGCTTTATAATCGATGGGATGGTTTTCTGGGGTCGATCAATCAAAGTTTCGACTCTCAAATTATATCGTCGCTGACCACCGTGGGCAGACCCACGCGTTGGATTCATAGGAGTCATCGCGATTGAGTGGTCTCGTTAATCGCTTCGCTAATCACCTTTTTTATTAATTCTTGATTTTGATTGACTGGGATTTGATCGGTAATTTGCTCAAGCCATTGAGTTAATCGTATCGCGTCTTCGGTTCTTCCGAGGCGGCGAAAGGTTTTTATGATGTCGACAGCGGTACGATAGATTTTCGGACTGCTATCGGGGTGTTCAGATAGAGTTTGGAAAAAATCCTTCACCTCCTGCCGGGCTGCGGGATCCTTTTCACTTCCAATGAGTGCAATTGTTCTCGGGTCAAAGCGATCGTAAAGTAAGTGTTCACGATATTGAAGGGCGATTCGATGGGACTGCGGATCGGGTAATTCGAGCATTAACTCTGCCAGATTTTCGAACGTTTTCCCTGAGGTTGAATCGGCACCAAGTCTGTTGTGTGCCGCGATCGCGAGATCGGCGAGCCGTGTGAGGGCTGAGTTGTTTTTAGCAATCTTCGCAATGCGTTGGCGGCATTCCGATTCAAATAGGTTTGCCTGTTCTGGGGTTGCTGTCACCATGAAGGCGTATAGGGGTGCCAGCGAGATTGCGAGATTGGCCTTTGCCGAAATGTCATCGTTACTGTGTGAACTGTATTTTACATCAATTTCGGCGAGTGAATCACTGGTGCCTGCGACGTTCATCTTGCTCGACACATTAAGCGAATCAACGAGGCTGACTGCATCGATATAGGAGGTGATGGCAAAAATGCGCTGCGATTCTGTCAGCGAATGGGTTAATAGATGTTGCGAGATTCGAGCGCGCTCTTGACAGAGAACGATTCCAATACTGGGAATCTCTTTCCCCCAAGTGCGATGGATTTTGATCGACTTCTCTACCAATTGATTGATCGACTGGTTTTCGAATTCAGACAACGTGTCTGAGATAGTGGCCTTTTCAGAAATAATTCCATCGCCTCGGCGCTCTGCTTCGAGCGATTGGGTCAAAGGAGCGGGAACCGCAGGATCAGTTTTTTGGACTGCATTGTCCTCTTTGGCAGAGACCGCGATTTTGGAGTCGTCCGATTGAATGCTCAGCTTGTATACCAATGCAGCGACGCCGCAGATCAAAATGAATCCAATCAATTTTTTGTTGTGGAAACGGAAAAATCCGATCCATAATTCAAATCGACCCGGCCAATCGAGTGACTCGGGCGGTTCGAATTGATTGGGCGTGTTGGTTTGATTGAGGTTCGACACGTTATTCATTGCGTATCAGATTGGTGGAATACGTAAATTCCAATCGCTAATTGGGACGAGATGGGCGTTTGGGAGATGGGCGTTTAGGAGGTGGGTTATTAATTTTCGACAACCATTTCAGTATGCCGCCTAGTGTAATTGAAATCGTAGCCAGCGCGATGACAACCCGACCCAGATTAGGGCGGGCTGCGATAATGATTAAACAGGTCATCGAGCCAATCACCAAAACAGCGGGTAATTTGTTTTTCAGGACCCTCAGTTGTGGGTAAGCAAGACAGATAACGGTCAAAAGTGCTCCGACCCGAATGCAGAGACCCACCACAATTTCATTGACTTCTATCTGGAGAACGTAAAGGCTCGTTCCGCAAATAAGGAAAGCGGCCGCAATCAAGCCTAGTAATATTCGGATCATAGACGCTTCATGAATCGTAAGGTGTGTTCAAGTGCGAATTAGAGAATTTCATTTTTCAGGCGGTTGAGGAGTGTCACGGCGTGACCAATTTCTTCTTTTTGCCTGGTAGGCTCCTGCGGGATTTCACGCTCGATTGTCAGTGGGCCTCGATAGCCGATCGATTTAAGGGCAAGTAAGTATTGGTCCATGCCAACCTCCCCGTCGCCCAGCATTGTTTCTTCTCCCCATTCTTCACCGGGGTTGGCGGCCCATTTCGCATCTTTGCAGTGAACGCTGCGAATTTTATCGCCGAGTAAGTTCACGGCTTCGATCGGATCTCCTGCGCCATAAAGAATCATGTTGGCCGGATCAAAATTAACGAATAAATTTTCACGTTGAGTATCCGCAATAAAATCCAAAAGCGCGGGGGCTGTTTCCTGGCCCGTCTCAAGGTGTAACGCTTGACCATTGTTTTTGGCATAGTCGCACAACTCCTTGGTTACCGAGAGAATTTCGGCATAGCCCGGATCTTGCTTGTCATGAGGAACGAATCCGAGGTGAAGTGCAATGACGGGACAGCCAATCATTTTTGCGAAATCTGAGATCTCTTTCATCTCGGCAAGTCGTGCGTCCCGGGTTTCGATCGGCATAAGGCCAACAGTTTTTACGACGGTTGGGATGTCGGCATAACTCTCCCCTTCAAAACCACCGAAAACAGCAGTAACCGAAATGCCATATTTGGCTAGTCGGGTCAGAATCTCGTCAGCGGTGTCCTGGGTCCGGTTCCCTTGGTGGGGAGCATGGATTTGGATCGTTGGAATCCCAAGTTCGTGGGCCACCTCAAGGTCAACGCCTAACCCTGCATCTACGCTTGTGAATACACCGATGTTCCAGTCTGCCAACGTACCAGTCCTTATTGATTGTTTGCTTAATTGCCATTTCTCAGAATAAACCACAGACGCGGAGACGGCAAGCGCTTACCTATATGTGGAACAGCACGATTTAATAATGCAGCGGAGGCACTGGGCGGTAAATCGTGTTCTCCAGCAACGAAAAAAGGCCACCGTAAAACGGTGGCCTTTTGATTTCATTCATCGAGCAATGCGTGATTCCCGAATTCTGACTAGTCGGTCTCAATTATGCCGACTTGGTCTTCTTCGATCTCGTCTTGAATGATAATTCGTGGAGTTACCATCATCATGAGATTCTGTGTCTCATGTCCGATACCGACGTTCTTAAACAATCGGTTGACATATGGCACATTACTCAAGAACGGAACGCCTCGCTCGGTTCGACTTTCATTCATTCGCTTGATTCCACCCATCAGAACCGTACCGCCGTCTGGAACGCTGACGACCGTGTTGACTGAGGTCTGAGCGAGAACCGGTAACTGAACGGTAATACCCTGTGTGGTAGTACGCTCAGTTTCGTCTTCTTCACTTCTGGAACCGCCTTCAACCGCTTCGAGCAAGTTATCGAGAACCGAAGTGCTTGATTGCTCTGTGGTTGTACTTCCGTCGAACGTGAACGTTGTGACGTCAGTAACTTGAGTGAAGAACGGAACTAACTGGAGGCGAACGAACCGGCGATCATCGGAAACAACCGCTGTTACGTTGAGGTTGGTACCATCCGGCAAGATCGTGATCACAGGTTGATGTGCGACAGCGAAATCACCGACGACAGGAATCACTGACGTTACAAACGGTCGAGAGGCACCATCGGTCACACTTGCACTTTGACCATTGAACATGGTCACCGTTGGTGCTTGTGTAATGTTGGTTCTCGTGTCGCCCTTGGCGGCTTGGATCAGGAAGAAGACTTCGATGTCCGATAGAATCGCAAAACCGAAGTTGGCTGCCTGAGCTGCCTGGAATCCACCAAAGATTGGTTCAGCAGCTGAGAAGCTATTCTGAACAAATCGCAAGTCAAGATCGCTCGTCGGAGTGAAGTCAATGGTATCCGTTGGCTCTCGACCGACCACTCGACTACCACTCACGGTGTCCGCAGTTGGGTCACCACCAGGATTGTTGTCGT
Source organism: Mariniblastus sp. (assembly GCA_028823415.1). Classification (GTDB taxonomy): domain Bacteria; phylum Planctomycetota; class Planctomycetia; order Pirellulales; family Pirellulaceae; genus Mariniblastus. The sequence continues at coordinate 59,598 of JAPKBL010000010.1, read as the reverse complement.
TGATGCTGAAGTCAAAATCAATTCCAACTCTTTCAAAAAATTCGTCTCGAAGGCTTACGAAGCGAACCTCAACAACGATTTGGACGTCGTTTAATTCACGCAGCTTTTTGAGAAGATCTTGAATCTCGTCTTGAACTTCCTGCGACTGAGACACGATCAAGCTGAGGTTGGGGACGAAGGCCTGTAACGTTCCAAGTCCCTGCCCAGTATCCTGCCATGTATCCGGCTGGATAGTGTTCTGGATCAAGTCGATTAGTGGCTGGAAATCCTGCTCAGTAACACCACCAAGGGGTTGGTTGCCGACGGTTCCATAAGTCGGCTGACCACGGCTAGGGCCGTTGTTGGCGTTGTACATCGCACCAGCGACTGCCCCGTCAAGCAAACCCTCTCGCCCCATTCGCTGGGAGAGCGCGACATCCGATCCCGAAGCACCGTTAGTCGAAACGTTCATGAATCCAGGTGAACCACCGGAAGCCATGTTCGGTTGCATCCAGTGCATCTGATTTGGATTCTGGGGAGCCGTAACCGGCATTACCAAGTCACCAATGTAGTACGTCTGTGTCATCAGCTTGGTCGAACTTGCATTTCGGCTGGTGACTTTGATAACCTCGTTTTCGACAACGAACACAAGCCCGGCCGAATTGAGGATCACTTCCAGAGCGCTTCTCAGAGAGATTGGCTCACGGATTGGGATGTCGACCATACGGTCTTTTTGAACGTTTTCAGCGGCCAGTGCGATGTCATCAAAGACGATGTTTACCGCTGCTTGGCGGGCGAGTTGATCGACGGCCTCAGCAAGGGTGCCGCGATATTCTCCTTGAACTCGTTCGTTTTTCAACGTATTCCAAATCTTTCGATCTGCTTCGGAATTGTATCGATTCTCTTCCATACGGCCGAGTCGACGGTTGCTATTTTTCGTCCACAATTCAGGATCGTTGATCTGGAATGGCGTTTTATCGTCGATTCCAGCAGAAGCTCTCTCGGCGTTGGCCATGGCTGCCCAAAAGCCTTCTTCTTTGTCGGTCTTAATCTGATTCATCCGATCAAGCCGTCGCAAAAGTGTCGCTTTTTCAGTTAGCACTGCAACGAGTGGACTATTAGGAGCGAGATCAGCCGCTTGACGCGCCACGACCTGTGCTTCCGGAAAACGCTGCTCATCGATCAGTGTGTTAAAATCTTCCACTAACTTCTGTAGCTGCGTGCTGTCGTCGACCATTTTTTGGCGACGCATGTCAACTTTATCCAGACGTTCCGCATTGGTTTCATCGTTCATGATCTCCGGAAGGTTGCGATCGATGTAAGATTGCATTTCCGCAAGGTCGCGATCAATAATAGTCAGCAGAGGCGTCTGGTTGGTTACATCGAGTTTCGATTGAACGACCCGTCCGCGAAGCATCGTCATTTTTTCTACTGCACTGCGCGGATCCGATTCGAGCATTCGTTCTGCGTCTGCTCGCTCCTTAAAGATCTGAGATTGCAGTTGCTTAAATGTTGCTGTCTGTTGCGAGGAAGCATCATTCAGGTCGATCGTCTGTGCGACTTGTCGAACGGGTCCGTTACCCAGTCCGGCTGCAGGCATCGGTTTTGACATTGTGAGAAGTGTCAATTGATCCTGGATTGCCTGAATGGACTTTGGGTCAAGCTCGGCACGATTGTTCCAGGCTCGCTCAAAGTAGATTCTTGCGTCGGCGTAATTCTTGCTAACCATGGCTTCCAGACCCGCTTGGTAAAAATCCTGAGCGGTTCGTGGAATCGGGTTGAACTTCGTCGTTTCGCCATCGACCGCAGATGCGGCGACGTTTCTCGAAGCGTCCGTGGACGGATCGTAAAGGGTGTTGATGACACCATTGGTTTTGTTATCAAAACTTGCTTGGATAACCGCAGGATCGAACGATTGTCGGTTCATCGCATTTTGGATTTTCATCTCCAGTTGCCATGGTCGAGGCGCATTCGCTGCAAAAGCCGTATCGGGAACATTTAGTTTCTTAGCTTGATTTACAAGTTCCGATGCTTCGGCGAGCTTGCCCTGGTCAAATGCCAGTTGGGCTTCCGAAAGGTATTTTAGCGATTGGGCTGTCGGCGCCATTTGAGCGACCGGCAGTTGTCCCTTGGCAGCCTGAGTTGCCTTCGCTGCTGCGATCATGTTCAACAGTTCATCGGGGTTTCCGATGTTGGCGTTGAACTGAACGGGAAAGCTCTTGGCTGTTTTTACCAAGGTTTCCGCAGTTTCGTAGTCCTGATAGTGCATCAGTGCTTCAGACTGCGTTAACAAAAAGGAAGCAGCGCCTGCATTAAAGGCCTCGTGCTCATTTCGTTGCCGGAGTTCTTCGAGTTGCAACTGACGATCAATCATGGACTGAACGGTTTCGGGAGTATCGCCGATCCTTGCGAAATCGATGTCGATACTTTTTGCTGTTTCCAGCATTTGTTTTGCAGTAGCGACATCGCTTTTAGCGAGTGCCTGCCTTGCTTGCAACAAGGCACTTCTGGCAGTAGCCAGTTTTACCTCGTCAGTTTCCATTTGCTGTACGGCAAAGGTGTTTAAACCAGATCCCGCAATGGCAGTCGAATTCTCGACCGGAGACTGTGTTTGACTGAATGCCGACAATGGTGACTGAATCACAATCGTCGATACAATGAGGGCCGAAGCCCATAAACTCTGCTTAAGTCGCACGGAGACTCTCACGCAACTCTCCTTGTTGTTGTGACGCCCAAAATACCCTGTAAGGTTGTTAAAGCTGTGCCACGGCATCACAGGGTTAATTCCCCCCTTGGCCATTCCCAAATCCGTTTAGGAAAATAGCGCCGATTCTGGTGAAACGGCAGACCGGTGGAGTCCGTAGACAGCGCACGATTCTTTTCGATGGGGTTAATTAGCGATGGACGTTTTCCTCGTCAACATCAATCGGGTGAAAAACCTAGAGAAAGGGCTGTCCGCGATAGCACTTGGCGCGGCGATTGCGTAATTGTCGGGTTTTATCGCAGTTGTTCGTTTAAATAGAGGCGGGTTGCTAGCACGTGTTTGGTCTTGTTGGTTGGCTTATTTGGAAAAGGTGTTTGGCTAGTTAACCGTTGGGTCTGGCGCGGTAACGAAAAAAGCCGCAACGAATTGCGGCTTGGTTTCCATTTAGATTGGAGCGGTTGCAGTGGATGATTGACTGGAATCTACTCTGGACTGTCGATTGGATTAGAAATCGCCAGTGCCACCGCCGCCGCCGAATTTACCTCCGTTGCCGGGGCTTGCTTCGTTGTCCTTGCTCTTCTTTCGTTTCTTTCCTTTTCCAACGGTTTGTGATTCGTCGGCGAGGTGTAGCATGTTTCTGAATTGCGTACGGTCGTACATGTCGTTCTTAACTCGGAAGTTGCCGTTGTCATCCATGATCAAAATTTCGCTTGCCGTTTGGTGACGCATTTTTTCAGTTCTTGGAAGTTCCAGTTCCGCACCACTGATCGCGTCCACAACAACCATGCCTGTTGTAATTGGTACTTTGTACTGGTTCGGCCCCTCTGCATCGGGTGCATTTTTGGCAACTTTGACTTCAAGCGTGGCTGGATGCAGGAAGTAAGATTCTGCAATGAAATCCAGTGCATCGCCACGATGAACATTTTGCTTAGTGGGCAATGCTGTGGCAAGATTTTTATCCCACCAAGCCGATGCCGCAACTTCAACTTCAACTTCACCAACGGGAAGCTCAACGATGGTACCGTTCTTGGAAAGCCGCAGTGTTTTTCCAGGCGTCACGCTACCGGCGGCAACTTGCCCTCGTGTTTGTTGCACTTTAACGGTCACCGGCGCGCTCCATTGGGAGGGTCGAGCGTGTTGCAAATAGTCCTGGTATGCATACTTGTCGCTGTTGTTACTATTGTTCTTACCAACTGCGACCCTTGGAACTTTAATTTCTTCGATCTTATCGTTCCCTTGATCGTCTTTGCCGCGGACCTCTGAAACGAAATAGGTGGTCACGTTAGTTTTAGAGTCTATCGTCTCTTTCGCTCGGTTGAGTCGCTTGCGAACGTTTGGGTTACGCATCGTACTGGTGATTCTTACGTATTTTGCTTCCGGTTCCGAAGAGGCGGGGTCCGAGCCAGAAGGTTGATCGGCTGCGTAGCCTCCGTCGCCATTTGGATCGTCTTCTTGGTCGGCACTGTCATCTCCATCGGAGCCTTCGGATCCCCGATCACCGCCGCTAGGGAGTCCAGTTCCAAAATCAGCCATCCCACCAGTCTGCCGGTTAGCAAATTGCTTACCGAGATCCTCGTTGTTAGGGTCTCCGATCCACAATCGCATCCGATATTCGTATGTCTTGCCAACCTTTTTTTGATGGAAATCGAAGAACCGCACTAAACGGAATTGATGTTGAGCTTTATCCGCGTTAACTGCTTTCATGTGATCCGTAAAATCGCTGCCAATGCGTGATTGAACGACTTCAGGGGCCTCTGTTGCAAAATCCCCACCGGATCCACTGGGAGCAGAGCCGCCGCGTCCGCCACCACCAGGATCACCCATGCCGCCGGCACCCATTCCCATTCCCATTCCCATACCGCCACCGAATTTGCCAGCATTTCCACCGCTAGAGGAACCAGACTGTCCCTTTGTCGGGATGTTTCCTTTGAGAATGTCATCCACGTCGAACTCTTTAGCTTCTTCTTCCTCAGTGAACTCCGGGAATTCTCTTCGATTTTCCGCTAGTCTGGAATGAGATACGAAGGGGCGGTAATCGAAATTGAAAATTGCTGGAATGGGGCCAGTCAAAACTGGATCATAGTGCTGGGGCGCTACGACATCTGGTGCCGAACTATAGAATGCTTTGGGCATTCTGTGCATGTTAGGGAACAGAGAAGGGTAATAATGTGAGGTTTTATCGGTGATGTTCGACCATTTCTCCTCACCTAGCTCACGTCTTTCGACTTCTAAATATTGGTAAGTGGGTTTGTCGCGATCTGGGTAGTAGCCCATCGCTGACGCGAAGCTGTTTTCATATTCTTTCCATTGCTGATCGACATCAACCAGTCCGGTGACGCACACGATGTTGAAAATTGCGGATGTTGTTGTTGCTGGAAAGTTATGGTGGGTTGGTCGTACACCCTTGGAAGTGTGGACGTTTACGGTTTGCATTTTGGTGCCGACACCGTCGAGTACGGGAATGGAATTTGCCTCTTCTTCGTCTTTGGGTTCACTTTCCCCGAGTCCTCCTGCTCCTCCACCTCGTCCACCATCAAAACTTCCTTCTTCTTCTCCGCCGCCAGGTTCTTCTTCGCCACCATCAGAAAGAGGGTCACTCCCGCCGTCGAAGCCTCCCATGCCAGTCGCGTCTGCTTCTTCGTCCCCGCTACTGGGAGCGTTTGGGTAGGAAGCAAATTGGTCAAAATTTGTAGGGATATCGTAAAGCAATTGGGCGGTGAAAACAACGGCTTCCGGATCGATAATGCCAAATATGCTCGGATCCAAGCGGGCATCGAGTGTGCGGGCGGCGATGCCAGTAAACGGATCGGTTTGGTAGATGGATGCATCTACTTTGCCGCCATCACGGACAATTTGATCGACATTTTTACGGCCCTCCCGGGAGGATTTGATATCATCCCAGCTGGAAGCTGATTCAATGTAAAGCTCAGCATCTTTCGCCATTTTCACTAGTTCGTCGGGGGATTTATCCGAGTAGGGCTTGATGCCAAAGCCTATCCAAAAGAAGGCTGCCATCGAGATAATTGCGACCACAAGGATCAGCTTTTCGGTGTGATACAAAAAGAATTTTTGCATGGCGGCTTTGCTGAAGTCTGGCATTTTCATATTCAAAAATCTCCTGATCAGATTCGCTGGTGATCCCGAATTAAACACGGGGATTCGATTCTGATATTGGGGGGTTATTCGTCTTTGGGTGTCGTAAATAAATTGAGCAATGGACTGCTCAGTTGGGTTTGGGTAATCAACAGGCTCGAAATTCGAAACAGTTGGTCACCCGTTGTATTCTAGGGTTGCGTCGGGTTGTCGTCTCGGATTTTTGTACTCGCAGACGAATCATCGAGTGGGTCTGCATCTTCTTCAAGTCCGGCGGCTCGCTTGAGGTAATCCTCGCGAACCGGGTTGTAAATTTTTACGATCCCGAAGAATTCAACATACACGTCGTAATTCGTTCGAGTTTCGACGGGAACGACATCGACAGCGTTTGCGTTAAATCCGTCCATGCCAAGATTATTGCCCATCCCGCTTCGTTTCTCGGTCGAGGCTCCGGCACTGCCGCCGTCGCCGTTGAGAGTGATCTCGTCACCGCCGGGGGTGTGTCGATTCCAGCGAACCTGTTGGATTTCAAAAGCGAATGGCGAATTTGCACAGGCCGCCATGAAGTCGGCGATCTTGCGCTCGTCCATTTTTAACGCGATTCGAACTGGCACACGCCTCGCAACGATCAGCTCGAGGTTATCCATGGGCAATTCATCTCCGCTAATTACTCCCTTTACCACTGCAGCTGAGAGTGGTTCAAAGTTCACATCGACGTAACGATTGTTGTAAGGGACGTTGCCGGTTGATCCTCCACTATCAGCTTCCCCGCCGCCATCGGGAGTACGCCCGAAATTGAAACCGCCGTTCGGCTCAAAATTGCCTTCTTCGTCGAATTCTTCCTCTTCTCCTAGCGGATCACTGCCAAAGCCGCCGGGGCCCCCTTGTTGCGGCATCCCTCCGTTCATGCCAGCTGTCGTTTTATCAGCAAGTCTCTGGTCGGGCGGGGTTAGCTCACCTAGTTTTCCACCGACCTCGCGGCCAAACGCAACGTGATCGATGTTTTTGATGATGGAGAGGTCGTTCGCGGCGGAATCGCCATTGACCTCGCGGATAATTCGGAACATGGCTTCCAAAAGCCAGAGGTCTTGCTGAAGCATGTAGCATTGCAAGGGAGTTGGATAGTCAAACAGGTTACCATCATATCCGTTGAAGGTCGTTAACTTACTGTTCCAAAGATCTTGGTTTTTGTCGCTCCATCTCACGGCGAACTGATTCAAGTCAACGGCAGAAGAGCTCAAAGTTGGGGCGCCGGAACCTGCCCCTGCACCAGACCCTCCCCCGAATCCTCCTCCTGGGGTGCTGCCATCATCTTCATCCTCGACCGGAATAGAGTCGTCAGCGAACTTTGGGTCGAACTTCCAATAGGCTCTCAGAACGTCGTCCCCGCAAAGGTAGGACATTTGCTCGGGAATTTTAGCCTTATAAAGGGTCAACATCTGTTCCATATTTGTACGAGCCGCAGAGTTTACTTCGTCCGGCATTGTTTCAGGTGGATTGTACTTGCTGAATTCTTTAACAAATTTTTCATTTTTAATAAACTTTGGCCAAACGAGGATCATGTCCTGAGCCTGCTTTCTAATCTTCCAAGCTGCGACGATAGAGTCGATCGTTGCACTTAGTTCATCTCGCATTCCTTGCAAAGAGGTCTCGTTAGGATGGGCAGGGATTCCTTCCTCCTCTGTTTCAACGGGACCATTTGTGGGTAATGCACTGGCCGTCACGGATTTGATCCCTTTGGCCGTAGAAACTGAGTTTTTAAGCGCCGCTTCCTGCTTGCTTCGTTGCTCATTAATGTCGCCAGTGGTTAAAAACCAGACGAAGATCATGGCAACGGTAAGGGTTCCGCAGACAAGCCAGAAAATGTTTTTCTTGGTCCAAGCAATTACCGGAGCTAATTGGTCCATGATTTAATCCTCAAAGTTATTTTTTAGGCAGTGAGCCTTAGTTCATTGTTATTTAAAATCGGTCGTCGTCGATGGCGTTGGGTTTTCTGGAACGGCGATTATCTTGAGAAACGCCCGAATCAAAAAACCAAACTGGGATTTAGCCTTCATCCTCGACTGTTTCAGATTCATCAGCGTTCGCGTTCTTATCCGCTTCGTCTTTTGCCAGACGAGCTGTTCTCGCTTCCAATCGCTCTTGATCCGAACGTGGCGTCCAGGCCATTTGCACGACAAAGGTATACTCATAAACTTCTTGAATGTTGGGATCTTCGTCCGGATTGGCTGTTTCCGATGCCGCTTTAGGATCGCCTCCGCCGGCGCCTTCACCGGCGCCCATTCCCATACCCATGCCGGCACCGCCACTGAATTTACCGCGACCGTCTCCTGCACCCGTCGCTGAGTCATCTTCCCCACCTTCGGTCGCTGTCGGATCGAAGCTGATCGTCTTCAGTTTACGTGGAGTTTGGAAGGTGACGGTAGGGTATGTAATACCGATGTCTTCGTAGGAGAATTTCTCGTTCTTGCCGTTGGTCGGAAGAACAACGTCCATTTTCTCCTTGAGTGTTTTAATCAAGGTTTTCACAAGGTACGCCTTACCCATGTTGAGCTTGGCAAGTTGGGCGTCACTATTGTGGAAGTGGTGACCACGTATTTCGATGACCCAACCTTTTTTGCCCCCAAGCTTACCTACGAGACCGACGTCCATTGACTCGCCTTCTTCGGTTGGGTAGTAAGAACTCATGTCATCTTCCTGCAGATCTTGAGCCTCGGCGAGCAAGTTATCGACGTCCTCAGGTGAGGCGCCGTTCTCTTTCATCTTGTCAATTTCTTCTTGATCCAATTGGAACATTTTTTCATGAATTGCCATGACATCATTTAGCCATACTTGCAAGTTGGGAAAGTATGCCGATTCCACGTGATCGACGTAGAGTTCTTCTCGGTCGCTGAACGGAATTACAGTCGGAGCCGCTCGATGGTCAGATTGAGTATCTTTGATCGCTTTGATTCGAGGGTCTTCAGGGAATGCCTGAGAAAGTGCGGAGTAAAATTCAATCCACAATGCTTTTTCTTCGGAGGCTGAAGTTAGCTCGGTTGCAATCGTGTTGAATTGTTGGAGTTTCAGTATCTGCTCTTCGTCAGATACCACAAATCCGTCACTTTTACTCTTGGTTGATTTAACCTGTGAGATTGCCTTTTTCCACGAAACATTGTTAGCGTCTGCGTATTTTTCGTTGGAACTCCACCAGGCATTGGCGATTGAAAAGTAACCGAGTAGGAGGCCAAAGGTAAGTAGACCCACAGAGGCTAGAACCCATGGCTTTTTTGCCCGAATGATTCTCTCAACGACGATCTCCTGAGGAAGCAGGTTGGTGTCGATTCTGCTTTCTTTGAGTCCCTGGATACACAATCCATAGCAGGGTGCGAATGAGAGAAGATTGTTCGAAAAGGTTGGCTGTGCAGTGACATCGCCGCCGCTAAGTTTGTTGAATTCAGAAATCTTCGCGATATCTATTTCCAACTGTTTATTCAGGAATTGTCGTAAACCAGGTAGTTTTGCGGCATTTCCCAGCAGGATGATCTCCGATAGTTCCGCAGACTTTTCAATACTTTGGAAGTAGGTTAGTGATCGCTGAACCTCGTTGACCAAGTCGTTAAATACCGGGCGCATCGCCTTAAAGATTGCTTTGGGGTTTTCCGAAACGCGGGCATTCTTTTTCAGATGTTCCGCTTTCGCCTGAGTCAGCTTCATTTCACGCGAAAGCTGTTTGGTGAAGTGGTTACCGCCAATTGGAATGTTTCTCAACCAGAGCTTGATGCCGTTGGTGACAATCAGGTCGGTCGTGTCCGTTCCCATCGAAAGGACGACCACCGAAGGTGGTGGGTTATCGGGATCGAAAAGTTCCGGATCAGGTAGGTTTTTAATTTGGTCAAAACAAACCACATTAAAAATTGAAAGTGGTGAGAGTTGCACAATATCGATTTCCACACCGATATCATCGAATGGACGAAGGGCGCGGTAAACGGCTTCTCGCTTCATCGCAAAGAGCCCAACTTCCGCGTCAATTGCCCGGCCTTCGACAACGACTCCGCCTAATTGCTGCCAGTCCCAGATAACATCTTCGATTGGAAAGGGGATTTGTTGCTTGACTTCGTACTTAACAATGTCGGGCAGTGTCTTGATTTCGACCGGCGGTGGCTTGAAAAACCTCGACAAGCCGGCCTGCCCCGAGACACTAATTGCAACTCGATCGCCGATGACTTCGTTTCTAGAAAGGAATTCCTGCAGCGCATCTTTGATGAGTTCCTCAGGTTCCGAATCGGGCTGGCTCAGGATTTTGGGATATTCAATCAAATCGTATTTGTCTGCGACGACGGTTTGTCCATCTGCATCCCAAGTACAACGGAGTGCCTTCAAAGCACATTGACCGATGTCGATACCCCAAACGGCATTTTGTTTTGCCATCTTTACTGCCTATTAATTTCTGGGAACTACTAAATAAAGAGAAAATCGAGCCAAATAAATGGTCATCTGTGAGCAATCTTCATTATAGGTTCAATTAAGTTGTTTCGTTAAGTTTGTTTCGCGTCGAATTCTTCAAGACTGTACGGTTTTTGCGGGAGTCGAGGGTATTTTTGGACACAAAGTCCGCAGATACACGCTTAACTCTACCGGATGACTTCAAAATGTGTCAAATTTTCGGTTATAAATACCGGCTTTTCGTGCGTTATCGGCATCAAGTGCAGGTCAAAACGAGTTGTTCAGTTGGCGGAGTCATTAGACCCGCGACTGACCTGCCGGTCGTTCCGACCAATTCGATTAATCGGGCTTTGCTGTTTTCAGCGCTCGCGACAACGTTTGGGCGTATTTTCGTAATGAATTTCAGTCTGCCCTGTCCCGAAAACATTGAATTCAGCCTAAAATCGTGTTCTGGGCGAAGATTTGGTCCGACAACGCCAACAGTGTCCTCAAAATCGGTCAACTTAACGCATACGCTTGTATGAAAAACTATTCAAAACTCCTGATCGTACTTCCCTGTCATTCGATGGAAGACTTTCCTATTCATCACCGTGGACATGAGGCGGCGAATCTTCTGGCGAGTTGGACGGCGCTTTGGCATCCGGCGTTGATCGCATCGGCAGGGAAAACTCCAGACTGGCATCAGGCGGACAACCCAGATATTGGGATGGAAGAAGAATCGTTTGAAGAACCGGTCGCTTCTGCCCAGTCTGAGCCCAGCGGTGTTCTGCTTGCCGTGATTCCCTTGATCTCCGAATCGTCAATGGATTCAGAATTGCTGAGGAATATGGAAGCCAAGCAGGCTGTCATTTTGTCGGATCTTGATTCACGCGATGCAATCATGAGATGTGCATTGGAATCTAATGTGGCCGCGAAGCGTTTGGCCGAAGGGCTCGATGATATTCTGGTACAAGATTTTTGTGCGCTTGGTTATGGTTTTCTCCAGGTTCAGCTGATGACGCGTCAGCTCCGGTACTCAAGTAATCTAGACGAAGTGCATTTTTCAGAAACGGTCGCTGAGGCTGCCCGACTTGCGACCGACGGTGAAACAGAAAAGGCTCGCGAGGCGTTAGGACGGTGTTTTGATCTGCTCCTGGAGGAGAGAAACGGTTATTACCCGGTGCAGCCTGAATTAATGGACGTAGTGCTGACCGCGAGCACGACACTTGGGCGATCGATGACCAACCAGCTTGAAGTAGATCATCCGATCAACCTGCTCTTGACCGGCAGTACGGGGAAATTGATTTGTGAGAATCGGCCTGAGTTGGCGGCGAAGACAATTGCGAGATTAAAAGACGACACGTTAAGTATCGTTGGCGGTCTGGCTGATGAATTGCCGGATTCGTTAATTGCCAGCGAGTCGATTTTGAATAGCCTCCAGAGTGGTCGGGCGATTTTTGAGTCGCAGTTTGAATCGGTTCCGAAGGTTTTTATGCGGCGGCGTTTCGGTTTGACTCCAGCTATGCCGTCGATACTTGAGCAGTTGGGGTTTTCAGGCGCCGTTCATGCAACGTTGGATGGCGGAAAGTTTCCCTTGAGCTCGAGCTGTAACATTCGTTGGACCGGAGATGACGATCAATCAATTTTGGCCATCGGTGATGTTCCAATAAGCGCAGCGGATGCCGGTGCATTTCTCGGTCTGGGCGTCAAGCTAGGAGAGCAGATCGATTCGGCGCATGTGGCGGCGGCCGTTTTTGTGCACTGGCCTGATCGCTGTTGTGAATCCTTTCAGGATCTTGTGCGGATTTCGAAATACGGTCCGTTGTTCGGTCAATTCGTTACGCTCGACGACTATTTTGAATCGGTTTACGACCCCGGGTACGGGGACACGTTTACGTCGGAAGAATACAAGCCGCCTTATTTTAAACAGTCACTCGAAGGCGATTCCTGTCAACCGATTTCAGCCTTTACGACTTATTGGCGACGCTATGCGGCTGTTGTAGCGCTACGGTCGATGTTGGTTCATGCCTGCCAAACGTGTGAACTGGTCGGCTCGGTTGCTCAAGATATCGAGTTGCGGGTAGATGCTTTGCAGGCGCAAATAGAATCCGCTATCGACAAAGAAATTCCCAACCTGGAGGAACCCGAAAATTCTATTGATGCCGATCTAATACGGTTAGACAACGAGTTGAAATTTCATTTGCAGGGTTCAAAAGGAGATATTTCAAACGGAGCCCCACTCTTAGTCCTGAACACGCTAGGGTACCGGCGAATGGTGGAAGTTCATTCAAAGGGTTCCAAAATCGGTACACTTAAAAAGTCGCCTCCGGTTTACGTTTGCGATAGCTCGGAATCGGGGGCACATTGGGTAGTTGAGTTGCCATCGATGGGGAGTGTCGGTTTGGACGCTTCGTCGGTTTCTACGAAAGACCATCTCCGTGGCGACCCGCTCATCGGCGAGGATACAACATTAAGAAATGAATTTTTTGAATTGTCAGTCGATGAAGAGACCGGTGGTATTCGGTCGATTCAATTGTACAAAAATCGAGTGAACCTCATTAGCCAACAATTGGCCGTGAGGATACCTGGAGTCGCGTCGGCGGTTCATGGTGGTGCCAAAGCGCGTTATACCCGCATGTCAGCCGATGAAATCAATTTGACGATTGAGTCTCGGATCGCTGGTACGCTTACCTCTCGAGGTGCGTTATTCGATGACGATCGTAAAATTGCTGACTATCTTCAGAGAGTGCGGGTTTCTCGTGGCCAACGAGTCGTCGAAGTCGAGGGGGTTATTACCCCGAGTTCTGATTTTTCAAAGTCGATCAACAACTACGCGTGCTCACGGTTGGCGTGGAAGAGCGAGGCTTCTCGTTTGGTTGCCAATGCGGGTGAGACTCGCCAGGATATTTACACCGATTGGTTCCACGCGACCCAATATATCGAAGTGGTACAAGACGAGGGTCGGTTAACGATGCTTACCGGCGGCTTGCCTTACCATCGACGAGCGTCACGACGATTTGTGGATTCCGTGTTGTTAGCCGGGAAAGAACGCCAGAATGAGTTTAAGTTCGGACTTGGGGTAAATCTTGATTTCCCTCTATCGGCTGCGATTTCTAGAATGACGCCTCCTTGTATATTGAATTCAAACCTGGGTGCCACACCTTCTCCGGTCGAGTCGAGTTGGTTATTTCACTTTAACCGTCGAAATGTTATCGCGACTTGGTGGAGTCCGATTTTTGCAAAATTGGAGGAAGGGCAGTCTGCCGGACAATGGATTGGCGTGAAATTGCGTCTACGAGAAACCGAGGGTCGCGCCGGGACATTGACGGTGCGTTGCCCTCGCCCAATCGGCGCTGCTGAGCGGGTTAAGTTTTCGGGTGAGACAGTTCAGAGTTTAGGACTTGCCGAAGGCAGCGAATCCAGTTTCACAGTCGAGTTCGGGCGTAATGACTATTTTGAAGTCTTAATTCAATGGAAAAAATGATAGTTGCAATAGACGGTCCGGCAGGCGCTGGTAAAAGTTCAGTCACACGTTTGCTTGCTGACAGGCTTGGTTTTCAATTCCTCGACACCGGTGCGATGTACCGTTCGGTAACACTCGTGGCCATCGAGCAGGAGATTGATTTGCTCGACGAGACGGCGCTTCAGAAAATTGCTACTGAGATTGAGATAGTTTTTGATGGGGAAGAAGTTTTGATCAATGGAAACAACTCAACCACAGCCATTCGGGAACCGAATGTGACCCGGAGCGTTGCCTGTGTTGCTAAAGCGCCTTCGGTTCGTTCGTATTTGGTTGATCTCCAGCGCAGGATTGCTTCTCAAGGTGATTTTGTTTGCGAAGGAAGGGATCAGGGAACCGTCGCTTTTCCTGATTCGTTCTGCAAAATATTTTTGACGGCCTCTCCCAAGGCGCGTGCCCAGCGGCGGGTTGCGCAATTGAGTTTGTCTGGCCAGCCGGTCGAGCTCGAAGTAGTAATTCGAGATCAGAAACTCCGTGATCAACAGGACAGTACCCGGAAGGTCGGCCGGTTAATGAAAGCCAAAGATGCGATTGAAGTCCCTACCGACGATCTCTCGCTTGTCCAGGTGGTGGCAGCATTGGAGGGCATTGTCCGTCAGAGAATCGAAAACAAAAGAGAGTCTTCGACGGTAAACGGTCAGTAGATTATCGGCCGCTAGGTTTCTCGGCCGACCAGAATTCGCTAGGCGGGAGCGGGCTGATTATTCACGCAGGTCTCGCCGCGGTGTCTCGCACCGGAACCTTCACCATCGGCATTAACCAACGCCCGGTCTCCACCGGGTTCCAAAATAATGCAGGAGAAATGGCAGTAGGCAGAGGACCAGCGCGCCGAGGGTAATCGCCAACAACGCGTATTCCCGTCGCGTCAGATCCTGCCAGCGATTTTGTTGAGTTTTCTGGGTTAAATTAGAAATCATGGTTGATGAAATATGCTGGACGTTGCCATTGTGGAATTCTCCATTGAGCCGCGTGGCAACTTGTCGAAGCGTCGAAATATCTTGACGGGAATTTTTTCCGGCAATGAATTTCCCGGTGATCGGATCGCCAACGCCTACCAGCAGCACATTGCTAATGGATTTAGGCATTGGTGGCATACCCGTGGCGGGAACCGTGTCACCGTCGGTAACCACCATTAAGATTGCACTCTCTGGGTTCCATGGCGCGGCGATTTCCGCTGCTTGTTGGAGCCCTTTAAAAAGATTGGTATCTTTTCCTTTGAACGCAAAATGCATAGGCAGGTCCGAAAGCGTGTTTTTAACAACCTCCAGGTCGTCGGTGTCAATGACGACGGGCATCGCCTCATTGTAAAACGCGATGACGCTTAATTTATATTGCCGGATGGGCACACGATCGAACAGTGACTCGACAATTTCGGCACCACGCTGGGTGCGACTGAGCTTGCCCAGTGGCCCGGCATCGACCAATCTCATGCTCGGAGAAACGTCCAGCAGCAAAATCACATGTCGTTGTTTGGCGGCATCAATTTCGGTGGAGTTGTGAGTTTTTGGTTTAGCAAGCAGCAGTGAAACCAGGCCCCAGCAAATCAGGCTGTAGGAAATAATCTTCAAAGGTGCAGCGGCCTTGACCCAAAATGCAGGGCTCGATTTTGGGCCGAATGCTAAAGAGGCAAGCCGTCGAATGCGGATCATGTGAATCGCCTCGGCCCCGGCGGACAGAATGAAAACTCCGGCGGCTGCGAATTCAGGAATGAACTTCAGATCTACCATGGCGTGTACCTCAGTCCGAAAGCCGAAAGAAGGCTGACGCTCAGGAGCAGTAACCCGAGAAACGCATAAGGGATAAAGTGGTCTAACTGCTCTGCAATCGTCTGCTCGATTTCAGATTTTTGCATGTCGTCAATTTGACGGAATACGTCGGCTAGGGATTCGGGATCGCCTGGGTTAAAAACCTCACCGCCGGTCAATGAAGTAATGTTCACGATCTCCGCCGGAGCGTCGAAATCGGCAACGTGAATGGCGAATACTTTAATTCCTTGTTCGGCACATCGTTTGGCGATCTCCGCATCATTTCCTCCCGACAAGTCGCTGCTGGCGCCGTCGGAAACGAGAATAATCATTCGATCGCCATCGGCTTGCTCCATCAGGAGTTGACGGCACGATAAGAGCGCCTTGCCGATGGAGGTTCCACCAAACCAGGGCGGGGCAATCTCCGGTCGCATGAACGGCGGTGAACATCGAATTGCCGAGGTGTCGGTTGTGAGCGGGCACCAATGAAGAACCGCGTTGCCAAAGAAAGACAGGCCGAACGCATCACCTTCGCGAAAGTCAAGGAATGAATTTATGGCCTCCATCGAAGCATCGTAGCGCGAACCCGAACCAAAAGGAGCGGTCATGCTTCCCGAAATATCGACACAAAATTGAATGTTGGTAACCGAACGCTTCTGCGTCGGTTTCCCCAATATCACCGGACCGGCGAGTATCCAAATCACGATCATCCCGATCAAGACTGGTGTCGATTCGGCGAGGCTAATCATGATTCGCGGGACGATTCCTGATCCGTGTCCGCTGTGGTCAATCGGAATCGGAACGCCGCGAGACCGGCGGTTCCAAATCCAGTAGATTGCGATGACCGGAACGACCAATAACCAAAGAACCCACGGCCGATTAAAGCTGTTGGGCAGCCACGAAATGTTCGGAAGAATCGACTCGGCAAGCAAGTTCGGAATCAATTCAATATTCAAATTTTGGATCAGGGATAGCACGTCTATCGGCAGCCTTTTACGGAATCTCGTTTTCGGAACTTCATTCCGAAGCGGTGGTTTTTGATTGGTCCTGGTATGGTTTCAGTAATGCATTGACATCCACTGGTTGGGCGGCCTCGCCTGCAGGTCGGTGCAGCCAGAAGTCAAGCTGTTCTAGCATTTGGGTCGCTTCGGGGTGTTCACGAAGGGTTGTCCTGAGTTGATCTGCTGGAAGATGCCCGAGGTTGAGCTTGGCGCTCCAGAACTCGGAGAGAATACGTTCCAGTTCCGCCTGCTGGGCGGCTGTCAATTTGCCGGCGATGGCTGCGTCGACAAGCGGCCGCATCTTTTCAGCCGGCGTCGTTACTTTTGTGATGACCGATGCTTTTTTCAGTGTGCCCCGGCCATAAAATAGAATTGCGAGCAGACCCGCCATCCAGATAATTCCACTGACAAACAGAATCGGAACATAGTAACTGCGAAATTTGGATTCGGTTTGGGGGAGCGGAATGGGGCGGACTTTTTCTGCTGCCAGAATGGGTTCTACGTTGACCCACAAAGGATCCGAAACTAGCTCGGAGTCATCGTTTCGTTTTAAATGATCGATGATATTAAATCGACCGGGTTCGAATCCCCTGAATTCAATATCGTAACGGAAGTCGCTGCCATGGGGGAACGTCTCAATAATTCGAACCATGACCGGTACCTTGCGATCTGTATAAGGCTTGGCGATCAATCGGGAGCCAACGATTTTGGTTTGTAAAAGCCTGAGAGGAAAACCGACGGTGGTGGATAAATCGGTGTTCTCCTGCAGATGGGGTTCTGATTCTTGCGGATTGCCAGAGAGGGCTATCGATGCAGTGGCAGAGTTCACTCCCCCTGCAATGGCGACTGCGGGTGGGAAACCGACAGGGTAAAGAATCAAAAGTAGGAAAAAAATAAATGGGATTCGAATCATCATCGCGCTCCGTTTCCGAGTGATCCCCTCGATTGGAAGAACCAGCGAATCTTATGCGCAAAAGGTTCGTCGATATCGATTAGGAGATGATCGATTTGCCGTCGTTTTAGCTCTTGGTTAAGAATGGACGGATCGGCCCATTCACGATTTCCATGGGTGACGAATTCCCGACCGGTCTCCGGTTCCCTGGCGCGAAAGAAACCAGTCCCACCCATCTCACGTTCTCCCGGATCTCGTAATTGAATCACAGCAATGTCGTGTAACTGTGCGGCAATTTTCAGGGAATTGAGTGCGGCTGGTTCGTGCATATCACTAATGACGATAATCAAGGTTCGATTTTTTAGACGACCGCAGAGTTGGCTTAATCTCGTGCCCAGGATGGACTGTTGATTCATCGTGTACCGTCTCAAGTGGTGTAACCACTGCAGTATTTGATCTTTCGATAAACTCGGTTCAACTTGATAGTCGTCGCTTCCCGTGGTTTGAATTCCCACGGGGCTCACGCGCTCAAGGCAGGCAAAGGCGAGTCCGCCGGCAATATGGAGCGCTGTGGCATATTTATTTCGGAGTTGGTTACTCACCAGCATCGACGCCGACGTATCAATCATTAGATAACAAGGCATTTGTTTGGGGGACTCGAATTCTTTCACAAAGACCTTGCCAGTTCGCGCCGTCACGCGCCAGTCAATGGAGCGTACCGGATCACCGTATTGATACTGACGCGATTGGACGTACTCAACGCCAGAACCGAGAAATGGCGATTTGTCGGTGCCGTAATTAAAATTGTCAGCCAGTTTATTAACTACAATTAAAAATTGACGCCAATCCATCGGATCGACGTAATCTAAGTTCCCATGCATTAATCGAACTCTCGCAAAATGCCCTGAAGAACGGAGGCACCGGTATGCCCATCGGCTAACGCTTCGTAATTGAGTCGAATCCGGTGAAGTATGACATCTTCGGCAAGTGCATAAAGATCGTCTGGAACGACATAGTGTCGTCCGCGAATCAGAGCTCGAGCTCGAGAGGCTTTAATTAGTGAGATCCCCGCGCGTGGACTGCATCCAAGTTCGAGAAGCGGATGGTTGCGAGTTCGGTTAACTATCTCAACGATATGCTCAATAAATGCTTCACTCACGTATACCTGCTGAACAGCTTGCATCGCGGCGACTAGGTTTTCGCCCGACCCAGCGGGTTCATTGCTGAGGATGTCAAATTCGGTTTCTGCGACGGCCCCTTTGCCTTCGACGCGAATGCCAAGCTGAGCGTTGCGTCGCAAAATTTCTTTCTCCTCTTCGGGAGTGGGATAAACCAAACGGTGGAGCATCATGAATCGATCGAGTTGGGCTTCAGGCAATTCAAAGGTTCCAGCTTGCTCGACTGGATTTTGAGTGGCAATTACCAAGAACGGTGCGGGAAGTGAAAAATTCTCGCCGCCAATCGTAACTTTGCGTTCCTGCATCGCTTCTAAGAGCGCACCTTGAACTTTAGGAGCGGCGCGATTGATTTCATCCGCCAAGAGTAGGTTTGTGAAAACCGGGCCCTTGTGGACGCGGAACTCATTGGTTTTTTGGTCGAGTACCTCGGAACCGAGAATGTCCGACGGTAGCAGGTCAATCGTAAACTGGACTCGGGCGAACTCGAGGTCGATCGTTTTCGATAAGACAGAAACTAACAAAGTTTTGGCGAGCCCAGGAACGCCTTGAAGAAGCAGATGTCCGCCGGTAAATAAAGCTATCAGTAACCGTTCGACCACGATATCCTGACCCACGACCACCGTTGCGACGCGGGTGCGTATTTTGTCAATGAATTCGATGACCTCTTTGATTTCCTGATTGGGTTCCTCGGCAATATCTCTTGCTAAATCAACCGGTTTCGCAGCGTCTTGTCCAGTCATAAGTAAAATCGATCTCATTGTTTCGTTGCCGTCGTAAGTTGCACACAGCGTTCCGTGGGTATCGGCAAGCAATTCGTTTTATGGAACCATGCGGAATCTAGTTTAATCAGTAATTTTGAAATTCGCACCCAATCGGAGCCTTATCGCATTGAAAGATCGCAAAACAATTGGCGTTTTTTTTTAAACAGGGATCTGCCTTAGAGATCCCGAATTGAAATTATCGTTTGAACCAAGGCATAAGGTGCGTTTCGGTTACCGTTCTTTGCGAAGGCGTTTCCGGCGGCTGCCATCGCGCTTGATAAGGCCACCGATCGAAAAATCTCGCTAGAACGCCAGGTTTGCATGTAGAAGCGACCGTTTTCGGATAATTATTTGACCGCCGCTCGGAATGAGCTTGTATTTCAGCGTCATTGTTTCAACTAGTTTGGAAGAGTCCCCCGTAGGGATAATTCGGATGGAATTTGCGAAATGGGGAAGACTGTATATTCGGCATATTCGACGTGAATGCAGCTTAATCGCATTCAATAGCGTAGTCGCGAAGTAATGGGCAACATTTATTTACGCATATCTTTGACAGCCTACCTTCAGCGACCTATTTATCTGCAACCCTTGTTCCTGCGCGCAGTTCGATTGCAGGGGAACTGGGTCCGCATTTTTCTCATCTACTATTCCAAACTTGAAGTTGACTATGCCGAAAGCGCCAGCCTCTCACTCATTCCGGCCCAACCCAAATGCAAGTATCGAAGAGATGCTAGAGCAAATTAATGGAATGGCTGCACCGCCGAAGGGGGACGTATCCGATTCGGACGTATTTTCTAATTTCAGATTACCTAACGGCGCTTCAATTGAAACCGCCAAAAATCGTGATTCCAGTGGCGAATTTTTTCCTTTTGAGCCTGCCACTTTAGCGGACTCGAAAGTCTCGGAATCGATGCTTGAACAGTTAATCTGTAAGTTTTTGATGGCGCGAGGCGAAGTGACCGTCAGGCAAATGAGTGACCAGGTCGGTTTGCCGTTTCACATGATCGATGACGTAATCGTACATCTGAAGAGCGAGCGGGTGCTCGGATTTGTCGGTCAGTCAGCGGTCAATGGATATACTTGTAAGCTGACCGAAGAAGGGCGAGCGAGGTCTGCCGCGTACTCCAGTTATTGCTCTTATTTTGGCGCCGCGCCCGTCGCATTTTCCGATTATGTGGCGAGCGTTAAAGCGCAAACCATCAGCAATCAACATCCTGGTGAGGTTGAGCTGAATCGTGCGTTCTCAGATTTGTTAATTGATGAAAAGATGATGGCCAAACTCGGTCCTGCGGTAAACAGCGGTAAAGGAATGTTTCTTTTTGGGGCTGCGGGCAATGGTAAAACGAGTATTGCTGAGCGGATTACTTCCGCATTCGGACCCTATGTTTGGGTGCCTCGAGCGATCACAGTGGATCGCGACATTATTCGCGTTTTTGATCCTATGTGTCACGAGGAATGTCCTCTGGAAAAGGGAGAAGGGATTATCAACGACGAGACGTTTGACCATCGGTGGGTTCGCATTAAACGCCCAACCATTGTCGTCGGCGGAGAATTGACCATGAAACATTTAGAATTGCAATACAATCCGCAAACGGGGATTAGCGAAGCCCCAGTGCAAATGAAGAGTAATACCGGAGTTCTGTTGATTGACGATTTCGGAAGACAACGAATGACCATCGATGAATTATTAAATCGGTGGATCGTGCCGCTGGAGAAACGATATGACTATCTTAATACCAGCAACGGTAAAAAAATTCAGATGCCATTCGATCAGCTCGTTGTTTTTTCGACAAATCTTGAGCCAAAGGATTTAGTCGACGATGCCTTCTTAAGACGGATTCCATATAAAATTGAGGTTTCTAACCCAAGTATTGAAAATTTCGTCAGACTCTTCAAAATCATGTGTGTGAACTATGATTTTGAATGGCGGCCAAAGATGATTCAGTATTTGATTAGGCAGCACTACGCGCCTATGAAACGAGAACTGAGGAATTGCCATCCTCGCGATCTGTTGTTGCAGGTTCGGAATTATTGCCGGTATTTTAAACGACCAATTGAACTTACCGAGGAATCAATCGACTTTGCGTGCGAAAACTACTTCTCAATCATGTAGCTTCCCCTCGCCAGGCTCGGGCCGAAACTATGGTCTGGCAGGTTGTTTTCGATTCAATCAAAAAGTCAGTCGTGATCGTCTCCACCTTTTTGGGGCAATTGCCAAGACTTAGATCTCACAGGCGTTTGGGATCTTAAAGCCTAGTTGTTTTCCGAGCCTAAGGGCGGATACGACCCCACTTTCTAGAAGCGGAATTCCGGGACTGGCGTAGGAACCACAAAACCAAACCCTCCTATCGGGCTGCTCGTGTAAATTGCGCAGTCGATCAATGTCAATTTTAGTGTTCGCAGACACCGTCGGTCGCTGCAATTTGGCAGTGGCAAGGAGCGTTTCCGGACGGGGGGATTCGAGAGGCATGATGGTCTGAAAGAGGGGCGTCGGTGTTTCCCATTCGGGGTAGAACTGGTTCAGCCAAATCGAACACATGGCAGCTTGGTTGTCGTGGCGCGATAGAAAATTGAAGGTAGCCCAGTCTTGTTTTCGAGCGGGCATCCAATGCGGGTCGCTGTGAATCACCACTGAGACATCTTCGTACTTGAAACCGGCGAGAATTTCCTTTTCGATGCGCATTTTCGGATCGAGAAAGGCGAGTGCTGAGTTGGCTTGCGTCGCGACGATGACGTGGTCAAAGTCGTGGGTTGAATTGGAGCCTTGGTTTTCGATCTCAAGCATTGCCTTGTCGTTTGTGGAACTGACATTCGCAACGGTCGTGTTAAAGTTTATTCGGCTAACGCCAGCTGAAAGAAGATCTGCTGTATGTTGGGTTCCGTTAACGGTCCTTTGGAGAGGGGTGGAGCCGGTCAAAAGCTGCATCGCCGAGAGTAAAATATCAGTCGGGTACTGATCAAGACTTTCGTACGAGCAGGTGCAAACGGTTGACGCAAGCGCGGGGTAGAGGAATTGATAAATGAACTCGTTTGAGTAGTCGTAGCGCTCGAGATAGGCTTTAAAGCCCTCGACAGAGTTTGAGTCGGAACTGCGAATTCTTTCTAATTCGCTGCCAGCGGTTGCCATCATCTTGGAAATGTCCTTCACAATTTTCCGGGAAGACGACTGCAAAAGAAGTTGTGGCAGTAGACTCAATTGGAAGGAATCATTCAGCTTGAGCCAGGCTTTCGAGCGGCTTTCGTTCTGAGGCCGAAACGGGCAAAACGATTTGCTGGGATTGACGCTCGTCGATTCGACGCCCGCGATGTCATAAACCTTCGATAGGTTCGGCCAGAGAAGCGGATTAAACATCCGCGACGGAACGTCACACGGCAGTGAAACTTCATCGATCGCGATTTGCATCCCGTGGGAGGCCATCCCCAGTGTTGACTGTTTTTCAAAAAGCGTGACTTCGTGTCCGGATCGGTTTAATAACCAGGATGCGGTTAAACCTGCGATTCCCGTTCCAATCACCGCGATATGCATTTTTTCGCCTAGAAATGTGGATAGCTAAAAAACGGTTGAACCGGGTTTGATCAAGCTTAGTTGAAAAAAACACCGAATCTCGCGCAGCTCATCTGAGTAGAACAGACCTTAATTGTTTCTCCCAAGGGAACCGTGGCAAGGGGTGCGATTTCACGGTAAATCAAACGAATTCGATCCTCGAGGAGGAGGTCTTGCCGTGAAGGTGTAGTTTACCCAACTTTGGTTTTGGCAACGGCATCCGGTCACCGTGAATTGAATTACACCCAAATTCGGAGAAAATTTAGCTAAAAAAATACGGTCGATAAAAATCGACCGTTGATTTAATTTGAGTCAGCCAAGCATCCCTTGTTAAAAGGGGAGTGTCATTTCCATATCGAGCGGATCGCGGAGACCGTCTCCGAGTTTGCGAAGGGCTTCGGTTTCAATCTGGCGAACTCGTTCGCGGGTCAAACCGAGCTGTTCTCCGATTTCCTTTAAGGTGTGCGGTTCGGTGTTTTCTAAGCCGAATCTCATCTTCAAGACATTGAATTCGCGTTCATCAAGGTCATGCATCATGGTTTTGATTTGCTTCATGATGTCGTTTTCAAGCAATTCGTCTTCTGGGCTTTTCATTCGCTCGTCCATCACCATCTCGCCAAGTGACCAGCCTGAATCGGATTGATCGGTCTGAGGTGTGGAGTTGTAAATCTGAATTGCTTTTTTAATTATCGGCAGCTTCCGTTTAGGAAGTCCGAGTAGCCGAGCAATTTCTTCGGGAGTTGGGTTTCGCTTTAATTCGTCGGTCAGGCGAACACTTGCACGTCTCCACTTCGATAGTAATTCCACCATATACGCGGGAATTCGAATGGTCTTTGCGGAGTTAATTAACGCTCGTTTGATGGATTGTTTAATCCAATAACTGGCGTAGGTGCTGAACCGAGTACCCATATCAGGATCAAAACCCTCGACGGCTCTCAACAATCCTAAGTTGCCTTCTTCGATCAAATCTTGAAGCCCCAGACCTTTGCCGGTGTAGCCTCTGGCAATATTAACCACTAAGCGAAGGTTCGCTCGAACCATCCGATCTCTGGCACGGACGTCTCCTTTAGCAATGGCTCGCGCAAGTTCTTTTTCTTCATCAGCGTTGAGCAGATTGGTTTCATTGATTTCCCGCAGGTAAGTTTCCAGGGGAGACTGAAGGCTACGACTCGTTTTTCGTGTCTTGGCACGTTTTAAGTCGGTGAGTTCGTTATCGATGGGGGCAATATTTTCGTCGGTTGTCATATTTATTCACTTGTGCAATGGAGTGCTGTTGTACAAGAGCTATCGAACCGGACACCACAAAGTCTACAGGACCGTCAAAGTTTAACGATCTACAATGACTGCGACGAACATGCCGGTGTTGCTGATCGTTCGACTAAACAGCAATCTGAGAGACCTATTGTGGTGGATTTCCTAGCAGGGAACTCGTATTTGGACAGATCGTGGTGCGGTGGGATTAACGGGATCGAACCATTCCCAAACTCAGATTAAGTGGTTCTTGGTCTCTTGAAATAACCTCTCTCGAAATTGATTCTTGTAGGATTTTTAAGGTTGCCGGAAGATTTTTGCCTTCGCAGCTTCCCTATTTTGACACAATTGTGAAATATATCGCAATTCATTGGCAGTCTCTAAACCTGTGCCTTAACATCCACTTGACAATTTCAGTCGTTTTATTCCGTTTATAGGAGTTATTCATGCAACGGTCTTCACACTTCCGACGGACTGGCTTCACGCTGGTCGAGCTTCTCGTCGTTATTGCAATCATTGGAATCTTGATTGGAATGTTGCTTCCCGCTGTTCAACAGGTACGCGAGGCAGCCAGACGCGTTACGTGTGCCAACAACATTCGCCAGCAAGTTTTGGCATTGCACAACTACGAAAGCGCTTATCAAAAATTCCCACCGGCTCACCTAATTAACGGTTCTTGGTGGGGTGGTCCATTTGAGGTGCAACCCGCTCCCAATGGTTACGCTTCCAATTCTTATCCGCATGGCGGTGCGTTCTGGAGTTGGATGATGGCAGTCGCTCCGTTTCTTGAGCAAGGAAACCTTTATGACAATGTCAATTTCTCTGCTAGTGGTGCATCGTGGCCGTGGT
The DNA here is from genome assembly GCA_028823415.1 of Mariniblastus sp. GTDB lineage: Bacteria > Planctomycetota > Planctomycetia > Pirellulales > Pirellulaceae > Mariniblastus. The sequence goes on along the minus strand of JAPKBL010000010.1, from coordinate 34,677 downwards.
GGCAATTTATGCCCAACGGTGAAACCATTCTGAGCGTGAGTTGTGCAACCTTCATTTGTCCTTCCGACCAACGGGGTGACGAGAAATGGGAAGATCCGGGCAATGATTCAATTAAGGTGGCGGTGACGTCTTATCTGGGTGTTAGCGGTCGCGATAGCTATATGGCAACTGGTGGACAGGATGGCATGATCTATGTCAATTCAAAAGTAAACATGGGAATGGTTACCGATGGAACGTCAAATACCCTAATGGTTGGCGAGCGAACACCCGCTAAAGATTTACAGTACGGTTGGCAATGGGCGGGTGCGGGCGACAACGTTCAAGGCGAAGCCGATGTCGTTCTCGGAGTTCACGAGCGTATTGGTGTTGGCTGGGGAGCGGATCCAAATGGTTACGAAACGGATTATTTCCGGCCTGGAGATCCACGAAGTCCCGGGAATATTCATCGTTTTCATTATTGGAGCAGCCATCCCGGTGGTGCCACATGGGGCCTTGCCGATGGAAGCACACAGTTTATCCCTTACGGTATGGACAGTCCCAACAATGGCAGTAACGGTTTCGAAATGACAGTGCTCGAAAAAATGTCCACACGGGCCGGAACAGAAGTCGGTTTGGATTATCGTTAATTGCAACCTCCGTTTCGGCGTGGGCGGCGTTGGTTCGAGAAATGCAACCTGCTTCCGCGCCGAAACTGCGTGGTTTCCATCGGTGGAATATCGGCGGCAGTTGAGGTCCGGTCTCTTCCGTGAAGATTTTGAGATTATTGGTTTGTTTATCGTTTGGAGATTGGCAGGAATTATGAATAGTATTGTTTCGAGGATCGGAAGCGTTGTGATGTTGTCCTTGGTCTTAGTTTTTTCAGGCGTTTCAATGACCGGATGTCAGAAGACTTACGAGCCGGATCCGGACGCTCGAATTCCGGATGTTCCGCCAAGCACACGGAGTGGGCCGCAGGGTGGAATCCCGGGTAATTCTGATTCATTAAAAGCCAAAAAGGCGAATACCAGTTCCTATTTTCAGTCACTGCAATCCAAGAGTTGGGTCTGAAAAGATAATCGGATCGGCTGCGGAATGAGGCAGGAAATCGCGGCAAAATGCAGGTAATTGTTTTTCAATTATCAGTTGAATGATAATTAAAGAACCCGCTTTTAAGCGGGTTCTTTTTCATTTCGGTGGGGCGCAACGCGATAATGCCAGGTTCGCATGGTGTGATTTAGCCATGTTGCAGGCGACGAGCAGCATCGACCGCAAAGTAGGTCAGGACCCCATCGCAACCGGCTCGTTTGAAACCGAGAAGGCTTTCCATCATCACAGCCTCGTGATCTAGCCAGCCATTTTGGACTGCGGCCATTAGCATGGCGTATTCCCCGCTGACCTGATAGGCAAAAGTTGGTACAGCGAATGTCGCTTTTACTCTTCTGACGATATCGAGGTAGGGCATTCCGGGTTTTACCATCACCATATCGGCCCCCTCGTTAATATCGAGTTGGACTTCTCGAATGGCTTCGTCCGAGTTAGCGGGATTCATCTGATAAGTCTGTTTTCCGCCGCCGGAAATATTTCCAGTCTTTAAGTTCGACTTGGAACCAATGGCATCCCGGAAAGGTCCGTAAAACGCTGACGCATATTTCGCGGCGTAGCTCATGATCATCACATTTTCAAATCCCTCTTGGTCCAGCGCCGCCCGAATCTCGCCAATTCGTCCGTCCATCATGTCCGAGGGTGCAATCACATCGCAGCCCGCGCGGGCTTGGACGAGTGCCTGCTCGCATAACATCTGCACGCTCTCATCGTTGACGACAACGCCATCATGGACCAATCCGTCCTGGCCGTGCGAGGTGTAGGGGTCGAGAGCGACATCACAGATTATACCGATATCGGGTATCGCAGATTTAATGGCCGCAACTGTCTGGCAAACAAGATTGTCCGGATTGATCGCTTCTTCCGCCCCGGCGGTTTTTTTAGAGATATCAGTTTGGGGGAAAATTGCAATCGCCGGTATTCCAAGTTGGTGGGCTTCGCTCACAGCACCGATCAGTTTGTCGATTGAGTACCGGTTAACACCGGGCATGGATTGGACTTCGTTGGTTTGGTTATCTCCGGATTGCACGAATACAGGCCAAATCAAATCGCTGACACTCAGCTGATTTTCAGAAACAAGATTTCGTGACCAGGCAGACTGTCTGACTCGACGCATTCGGGTATTGGGATATTGGGGGTTAGTCATTTGAGCGACGTCTTTCCGCAGTTATCGGTTTGAAATTTCGGGTTGGTATTTGTGGGTTCTTCAGCGGGGTTGTTTAGGCAAACCCCGCGAGCGTCTCGAAGAGGTCGATTTTTGATTCGGTCGGGGATTTCCCTCCCTCATTTTGACTTATTTGGGATTGAAGTTGAATCATCCTGATCTGGAATTTGAATCGGTTAAGTTAGACAAATTACATCAATAAGTTTCAACGTGGATGTATCCATTTTCAGGGGCTCAATAAATCCATAATAAACGGCTTCGGCATGGTAAAACCAGCCGATGGATATTAAATTAATAGCAGCGTATCGATTGCATTAATCTCGCTTATGGTAGCGATAGGTCGTCGTTAGGCTCACTGAGATGCGTGATCGAGTGTCGATTTGTTCCTTAATCACTACTGTCAATACAACAGACAATCTAACCATTTACTAACTCTCGGGTACCGAAAATGCAAAAAGCGGTTCATCTCCTCACACCTGCCATCCGTTCTTACCTGCAAAAGAGAACGGTACAGTTCTCGCTGCTCTTGGTAGCAATCGTTTGTTTGACCGTTGGCATGGCCAACTCAACATCGGCTCAAGATTGGGCAGGTTGGCGTGGTCCGGAACAGAACGGAATTTCTCGGGCCACCAATCTCCCTGATGATTGGTCTTTGGAATCTCTCAAAAATGTTGCCTGGATTTCCGAGGTGGGCGGTCGGGCAACGCCGATCGTGCTCAACGGAAAAGTTTACCTTAACTGCCGAACGGATGATGACGTAAACGACCCGGATCAAAAAGTGAACGCCAGAGAGCAGGTGATTTGCTGGGATTTGGAGACTGGCAAAGAGCTTTGGCGTGATGTATTTAATGTTTTCCAGACCGATATCCCGGCGCCTCGGGTTGGCTGGGCATCCATGTGCGGTGACAAGGAAACGGGATACGTCTATGTGCATTCGGTGAGTGGTATTCTGCGATGTTACACTGGTGACGGTGAAAAAGTCTGGGAAATTTCACTCGCTGAAAAATACGGAAAGATCTCCGGTTATGGTGGACGAACCCAAACTCCGATAATCGATGAGGATCGCCTGGTTCTAAGTTTTATGGCGACTAACTGGGGCGCAACCAAAGGTCCATCGCCTCGCCACTTTTACTATGCGTTTGATAAGAAGACCGGTGATCTTCAATGGGTCTCGGCCCCGGGAGGACCTCCTAAGGATACAAATTACTCAGTTCCCGTGGTCGCTGTTGTTCAAGGGCAGCGGCAGTTGATTGGCGGTAACTGTGATGGTCACGTTTATTCTCTCAACGCAAGGACTGGAAAACCGCTTTGGTCATTCAAGATGTCGCTTCGCGGTTTAAATACCAGCCCAGTCGTCGTTGGTGATTACGTTTATATATCTCACGGTGAGGACAACGTTGACAATACCGAGTTTGGACGCGTGCAGTGTATCGATGCGACCGGGACAGGAGACGTTACAGAAACACACAGTGTCTGGCGAGTCGATGGAGTCAAAGCGGGTTACACTGCACTGGTCGCCCACGACGGCATGCTATTTGTCGTGGCGGATCTTGGGAATATGTATTGTTACGATACCAAAACAGGGGAGGAACTTTGGGTTCACGACCTTGGTACGGTTGGCAAGGGCTCTCCGGTTTGGGGAGACGGGAAAATTTATGCGACCGAAGTCAACGGGAATATGTGGATTCTTGAGCCTTCACGTGAGCGATGCAAAACGTTGTCCCACGAAAAGATTTCCTCTCGCGTCGGTTCCGGAATGGATGAGATCTATGCCTCTCCGGTGATTGCCGACGGTCGGATTGTTCTCGTTACCCGTGATCGAACGATCTGTATTGCGGACGAATCGAAGGAAGTTGTCAATGGAAAAGCCGTCGCTTTGGCCCCAGAGACCGCGCCGATGGACAAAATTGATACGATTCAGTTGCGGCCTTATGAAACCGTGGTGCAACCGGGTTCGACCATTGAGTACGAAATGCACGCGTTCGATTCCAACGGTCGCTTCCTTAGGAAATTGCCAATCAAAGAATTAGTGGCAGACGCTGGTTTAGCCGGATTTACGACAGAAGCTGGGAAAGTTACTGCACCGCGGACGGAGAGTCATTTCGCCGGAACCCTAACGGCGACGGTTGGTGATAAAACGGCGGTCGCTCGAATCCGAATGTTCAATCCAGCGAAGGTTTGGAAATGGGATTTTAATGGACTGAAGCCACCGGTGGGAGTTCCCGCTGGATGGATGCGAGCTTTCGCGAAATTGAAGCCATTCGAGGTGGATGGAGAAAAAGTCCTGAAAGTCACCGGCGGCGCAGAAGCCAAGGGCCGGCCAAGCCATCAAATTGGCCTCGGTTTTCCTGAAATGACCAATTACGAAATTCAAGCGGATGTTCGATTGACCGAGAAACGTCGGCAGTTGGGAAGTATTGGACTTTCAAACAACCGATATAACCTGATGCTCATCGGTAACTCGAGCAAATTGGAAGTTCTCTCTTGGGCGCCTCATAAGCGGATGGCTAAAAACGTTCGATTCCGTAGCGATCCCGATATTTGGTACACCATGAAAATGAAGGTCGATGTCATCGATGGCAAAGCCAAGATCTCTGGTAAGGTTTGGAAACGGGATGAAGCCGAACCAGAAGCATGGACCATCGAGGTCGTAGATCCTCATGCTAACGAGTCCGGCTCTCCAGGCCTTTATTTCTACGCTTTGGCGGACTGCTATTTTGACAATGTAATCGTGACGCAAAACTAATCGAGTTTAACGATTCTGGCGTTGGGCTCATGGTTGAACGGGCCTGGCGTAATTGTTTGCCCCCATTTTAAATATTGAAATTAGACTAACACTTGATCAAGGAATAAATATGAAAGCGATTCGAGTATTATCGCTTGCGGCTCTCGCATTGGTTTTAACGCTCTCTTATGCATCGGCGGATTGGCCGATGTGGGGCGGAACGCCATCCAGGAACATGGTTTCCGGAGAAAAGGGAGTTTCAATAAATTTCGATCTGAAGGCCGGCAAGGATGGAAACGTTCTTTGGCAGCAGGGATTGGGTTCGCAGACCTATGGAAATCCAATTGTTGCTGATGGAAAAGTCTTTGTTGGAACCAACAACGGCGGTGGTTGGCGAAAGGATAAGTACCCTTCTGAGAAAGATCTCGGAGTGCTTCTCTGTTTTTCAGAAGCCGATGGAAAGTTCTTGTGGCAGCTATCCCGTGAAAAATTGGCGGCTGGCCGTGTCAACGATTGGTTGCTTCAGGGGATTTGCTCGGTTCCAGCTGTTGAGGGCGACCGCATGTGGGTGGTCACCAATCGATGCGAATTAATGTGTCTCGATACCGATGGTTTTCACGATGGCACCAATGATGGTGTGGTGAAGGATGAGGTAGATGCCACCAAACAAGATGCCGACATTCTCTGGAATCTCGACATGATCGAAGAATTAGGGGTCTTTCCACACAACTTGGCTACCAGCTCGCCGGTTATCTTCGGCGATATTGTTTATGTGGTGACGTCCAACGGAGTAGATGAAGCTCACCTCAATGTTCCTTCCCCTCGTGCTCCATGTTTTCTTGCGGTCGATAAGAATACAGGAAAAGTCTTGTGGGAGAAGAACCAGCCGTTTGAAGGAATTCTCCACGGGCAGTGGTCTTCGCCAACCGTCGGAATGGTAAATGGAAAAGCACAGGTGATTTTTCCAGGCGGCGACGGATGGGTATATGCTCATGACGCTGTTTCCGGAGAGGAAATTTGGAAGTGCGATCTCAATCCAAAGTCGACCAAGTGGGAGCTTTACGGAAAAGGAACTCGCAATTCAATCATCTCGACTCCAGTCTTTTACGATAGCAGCGTATTAATTTCTGTGGGTCAAGATCCTGAGCATGGCGAAGGTGTTGGTTATCTTTGGAGAATTGATGCGACGAAAAAAGGCGACATCAGTGCGGAATTAGGTGAGATCGGAAGACCCGGTGAACCGAATCCCAATAGCGGGATTATCTGGGCTTACGGTGGTGAAACCCAACCGACAATGGTGGACGCGGAGCGGTTAGCTGAATTAGAAAATATGCTTGCCGATTTAAAAACACTTGAATCCAAGCCGGCTCCTTCCCCTGAGGGATTGGCCGAGTTCATGAAGAAGTATGAAGGTAAATTCGATACTGGGATCCTGCATAAGAATTTCACTGAGAAAGACCTCAGTCCTGAGCGAGAGGCGGTTTACCGACGCACAATGTCAACCGTTGCTGTTGCTGATGGATTAGTGTTTTCAGCGGACCTAAGCGGGTTTGTGCATTGCATTGATTTAGAAACCGGTCAGCGGCACTGGGAATATGACATGTTGTCTGGAGTATGGGGTTCGCCGTTGGTGGTCGATGGTAAAGTTTTCATCGGTAACGAAGATGGGACGCTCATGATTTTCAAGGCATCCAAGAAGCGGGCTCAGGTTTTGGCAAAGAAGGAAACCGTGAACTATTCCGCGATCTACAGTACCCCGACGTTCGCCAACGGAAGGATGTATCTTTCCGATCGCACACGGCTTTACGCGGTCGACGTGGCTGAAAAGAGTGATGATGCGGATAAGTAATTTGGGTGACTAACCTTTGATAAAAAGAAAAGCGAGGCTTTCGAGCCTCGCTTTTTTTTTGTTTCAACTCAACAGGCCAATGACAGTTTTGGAGTTTGGCCAATTCTAAAGTGTTGAATTAATCGATGCCGCGATCGTCGGGAGCCGGGTTAGGTGTGGAGCTGGCATCAAACGCACTCGAGCCTTGCTCGTGGGAAGTTTCATCATTGGTCACATCATCGTGGTCTACGTCGTCACCGTCATCAGAGTCTACCATTTCTGCGGCGTCTAACTGATCGGCGCGATCAACCGAAACGACTTTGCCTTGAAAGCTGAGCATTTCATCGATTCGTGCCAGCTTGCCTTTATTAAATGGGAACCACGGAGTGCGGTAGAGACCGACGACACGTTTCATTGTAAAAATCGGTTTGTTCATTCGCGTTTTCAATGAAAGCGAGCCAACGCCAGATAGAAATAGCTCCAGATAATCGAGTGGTTCGTTTTCAGTTTTTAATCCGATCAGTTCGAATCGTTCGCCTTTCCCCCCCAGTCGATTAACGGTTAGCCCCGACTCGTCAATGCGAACACGCATGTGAGTTCGACTGTAGATGAAATTACCAAGCCAGATGCAGGCAAATACGAGTGACATCATCACCCAGCCTCCAGTGTCCAGCGTTGGTTCAAGGCGTCCGAGGAGTTCCCCCATAAACTTAAACGGGCGAATGGTCCCTTGGATTTCTAAAACGACTGGAATTCCAACTAATGTTCCGAGCATGAAGAACATTAAAAAGAATTTGCCTTTCGGCATATTGAACCGGAAGGCAACGTACCAGACGAGCATGACCGTCAGGCCAATCCAAAACAGCATGTGCGGATTAAAAAATGGAGTTTTAGCCTCCATCAATTCCAGGGCTTTTGTGTATGCATCAGCGACCTTTGGTTTCTCCGCTTCTTGAGCAGCCTTTAATTGAACGTTCGTCGTTGCTTGGATTTTCTCAAATGTGGGGGCATCGATTGAGCCCACAATTGATTTCCCAGGCACCAACGAAAGCAGCGCCAAGAACAAGAAAAGAATCGCGGGATAACCAGCTAAGATTCCCGGTAGGTGATCGTAGAGAACGATCGGCTTCAGTGTTGTGGGTTTTTCGGACATATATTTTGATCCAATTGGTTTTTAGGTACGGGCTGAAACTTAATTCGTGCCGGTTGCGACAATATCGTAGAAAAAATTCGTCGTGGCCGCAATTTGCGAAGCTTGATTGATCGCCAGTTTAACGATTTTGCGCGCGAAGAAAGTAGAAAGGGGCGTATTGGGGTGGGAAAAACCCTCAAATCCTAGTTTAGTCCCATCTCTTTGATCAGATGTTTCGCCCCGTACACTTTATCGGTAATCCATAAAACGTAACGAATATCAACACCGATGGAGCGACTATACTCGGTATTCCAGGCGAAATCATTAATGGTAGCCTCGAACGCTCGATCAAAATTGACGCCGACAAGTTCTCCTTTTCCATTGAGGATTGGGCTGCCCGAGTTTCCGCCAGTAGTGTCGGTGTCGTAGAGAATTGCAATCGGAATGTCTTTTAATTTCGGATGCAGGTAGGGGCCAAAATCCTGTTTTGCCGACATCTCCAATACTTTTTCTGGAGTAATGAAGGGGGCGATGCCGGTGGTTTTGGCGACGACACCACTAAGGGTCGTTGCCGGTGATTTGTAAACGGCATCCTCTGGTGAATACCCTCGGACCGTTCCGAACGTTAGGCGGAGCGTACCATTGGCATCGGGAACGAAATTCGTATCTAAGAATTGTTGTTTTACTGTGATCAGTTCGCCATAGTAGAGCCCTAGTTGCCCCTCTCGCGCCTTGCTCGACTCGCGCAGTTCAAGGTAGCGAGGGTAAAGTTTCACAATCAATTGCATGAAGGGATCGGTGTTTGCGTTTAGTTGTTCAACGTCCGAGGCGAGACAGGCCTGAAGGAATGCGGGGTCTTGCAGCTTCGTTTTCTCATAAAGGTCGTTCAGTGAAATGCCATCCAGTTCAGTTACTTTCATTTCATCGTTTTGCATTTGGTTGATCAGTTGAGCCAGGAGAGACTGGTCAACGGAAAGGTCTAGATCCTTTTGAATCATCTTCAATCGGGAAACGGTTTGAGAGAAATTCCGTTCCATGTAAGCCGATTCACGCTCAAGATCTGGTTTTTGTCGCTCCTGTGCGGCATCGTAAATGGTAAACGCCATCCGCAATAATTGACTGGTGATTCTTAAGTTTTGAAAATTTGCTTCCTCGGCGGCGGTCTCGCTCATCCTCTGGTAGACCGCATCGATACTGTCGAGCAGATGGCCATATTTCGCTTTTCGGGCGGGATCTGCGTCGATAAACGCTTGTAATTTCTGCTCCTCGGCGGAACGTTTGGCAACAATTTTTGCACGAGTCAGACCCTTTAGCTGTCCACGGGATCTTTTTTCAGTGTTGGCGAGACTCTTGATTCGTGAAAGTAATTTTAAGGCAACGGCCCGATCGTCTTGGCTCGCTTTTTCCATTGTTGTGATTTGTCGTCCGTAGAGATCAACAATGTACGGCAAGCGAATATCTTGCTCGAAAGACAAAAAGCTGGATGTTTTATGCCGGGCAGTTCTTCCGGGGTATCCCAGAAGCATCACGTAGTCGCCTTCGTTGGCACCTTGACGCGCGACCTGAATAAATCGCTTGGGCTTGTAGGGTACGTTATCGGTAGAATAATCGGCCGTCGAACCGTCGGGAGCGACATAGGCTCGCATGAATGAGAAATCGCCGGTGTGTCTTGGCCATTCCCAATTATCAACGTCCCCACCGAAGTTACCGATGGATGACGGGGGCGCGAAAACAAGGCGAACATCTTTAATATAGGTATAGAGAAATAGGACGTAAGTTTTTCCGGTAAACATTTCGGCAACCTCGGCTCGCATCCCAGGGTTGTCCACTTCGGCCTGTTTTTCAAGTAACTTTCTTTTGCGTGAGATGGCTTTACTGCGATCCACGAATGACATGTCGGCTTTGACGACATTCAGAACTGGCTTAGAAACATCGGAAAATGATTCGGTGACGCGAACCGTATAGCCGGCGGCGGGAATTTCAGTCTCTCTTGTTTTGGCCTGAAACCCGTCTTTTAGATAGTCATTCTGAGTCGAACTGGCCGACTGAATCGCTCGGTAGGCACAGTGGTGGTTGGTGATGATCAACCCCTCAGGCGAAACAAAAGAGCCGGTGCAACCATTGACGCGGCAGATTCCATCGATCAGGCAGGTCGCATTGGGGTTGAAAACTTCAAGTGCGGTTAGCTGAAGACCTTTTTGAGATAAATTAAGGCCCGCGATTTCGCTAATCGGATACATCCCCTCATCGGCCCGGATCTGCGAGGAAACAAATACAGAAAGTAATGCGAACGTTACCAATTGATAAACATGTTTCATCGAGGCTCTTTCAGAAAGATCATAATAGGGCTACCGCTGGCCTTTAGTATGAAGAACGATTTAGAAGGCGGGTAGTCCCTTTCTGCTATTATTGAGGATGCGGTTGTTCAAAACTAAACTGACTTACCGCAAATTTCGTTTTTTTAAAAAGAAATTCCCGTTAAAATACGGGGACAAGTCATTCGGTGGAGTCACAACAAATTTTCGTTAATGAGATTCGAGATGATGTTTAGAACGATTTTATTAGCCATGTTTTTAGGATGTCCTGTCTGCGAAATCGATAGCGCGGTGAAATGTTTCGCGCAAATTGAAGATCGCCCTTCCAGCTCCGAGACAGCAAGTCCCCGTTCCGGTAATTCTGTCTTGCGCCCGCATGTAGGTATTGAAAGGGCGTACTCTCAGCTTCGATTCAATCGACCGATTTACCTAACCGGAGCGGGAGACGGGAGCGGACGGGTTTTTGTTGTCGAGCAGGGGGGCATTGTTCGATGGTTTTCTCAAAATGAACAAATTCCGACGAGTCGTGTATTTCTTGATATCAGTGATCGCGTGAGTCGCCGCGGTAATGAAGAGGGATTGATTGGATTCGCGTTCCATCCTGAATTTAAAACCAATGGACAACTCTTTTGCCACTATTCATCAGATTCTGCTCGAACCGGCGCAAAACAAGTCGCCTCGAATGTGATTTCAAGGTTTAAAATTTCTGAGAATCCAAATCTAGTAGATCCCGATTCTGAAGAGGTATTGCTGACGATTCCCCAGCCTTTTGAAAATCACAATGGTGGCGCGATGGCGTTTGGAAAAGATGGATTTCTTTATTTTTCTCTTGGCGATGGCGGCTACAAAGATGATCCGCTTGGCAACGGGCAAAATCTAAAAACGATGCTCGGTGGAATCAATCGAATTGATGTAGATTCTAAGAGCGCGGAGAAATCCTACGGAATTCCGAATGATAATCCTTTTCTAGAGACGGCAGGTGCGGCGCCGGAACTTTATGCCAGTGGGTTGAGAAATGTCTGGCGGTTTTCATTCGACCGAAAAACTGGGGATCTTTGGGCTGCTGATGTGGGACAGGCCAGAACGGAGGAAGTTAATGTCATTAAAAAGGGTGGCAATTACGGATGGAATCGATTCGAGGCAAAAGACGATTTCGAACTCAGTACTGCGATGGCTTCCGAGCCGCATGAGTTGCCCGTTGCGACTTATGGACACGAATGGGGTGGGTCCATAACCGGTGGGAACGTGTACCGCGGCGATAGATTTCCCGAGCTTCAAGGGGCTTACTTTTTCGGCGATTACATGACCGGGAACCTGTGGAAAACGACGAAGCACACTCGCGGGGGATACACTACATCGCTCGCTCGGCGGACGGGGCGAAGTATTGCGTCGTTTGGCGAAGACGATGATGGCGAAGTTTTTCTGCTTAGCTTCGACGGTGGGATTTACCGAATTATTGCGACATCAATAGCAGAAAATACGTTTGCCGACTGGCCTCGGTTGCTTTCGGAAACAGGCTTGTTTGCGTCGATGGAAACAAAGCAGCCGGCCGAGGATTTGATTCCCTACGAGGTAAATGCGCCCTTTTGGTCCGACAATGCGGAGAAGTCGCGGTTCATTCAGTTGCCCGAAGGCGGTCAACTTGGGTATCGGGAGTCCGGCAGTTGGGACGTGCCGGTCGGAGCCACCGTTGTTAAGAACTTCCAGCTTCCGGTCGGACGAAAGCTAAAAATGTTTGAAACTCGGTTGATAAAACGAACCTTGGGTGGTTGGGAAGCGGCGACTTATGTCTGGGACAAGAAAGGCAACGATGCTGAATTGTTAACCGGTGGAAAGCAGTTTGAATACAGGGATTCATCGACCGTGTATTCGTGGCACGCGCCCTCGGCATCGGAATGTGCCAGCTGCCATGTGGATAGTGCAGGATACGTGCTGGGGTTGTCCACTGGGCAATTAAACCGAAAAACAAAATCCGGAACGCATCAAATTTCCGAATGGTTGAAACGAGGCGTTCTCTCCGCGCCAAAAGATATTCAATGGAATAAGAAAGCGAGATTCTGTTCTCCCTACGATGAAAAATTTCCTCTTGAGGAGCGATCCCGCGTTTGGCTGGATGTCAACTGCGCGATGTGTCATCGACCTAACGGTCTGGGCAATGCAACGATCGACCTGCGGTTCGAGACTCCGTTGGCCAAAACCAAAACGATTGACGTACGGCCCTCCCAGGGAGATCTCGGAATGGCCGGTGCCAAACTCATTGCAAGTGGCAAGCCGAGTCAGTCCCTGTTGATCCGTCGTGTTGAAACGTTGGGGCAGGGTAGAATGCCCGGAATTGGAACTAACCGAATTGACGTTGAAGCCGTGGAACTGCTGACCGAATGGATCAAGCAGATGGCAGTTGAGCAGTCACCATCTAACCCAACGCTCAATCAATGAGTTACAGTTCGGCGTCTACGATTTCAAGAAGCAGCTTGAGGGTGAATTCAGCTACGTCGAGATTGTCGGCCGCGTTTTTGATATTCGGTGACATGCCCAGTGGGTTGTTGTTGACGAAAGCCTCATACATGGCGATCTGAAGGTTGGCGTCGGCGACTTCCAGTTGGGTGATCGCAACTTCGAAATCTGCCACCATCGCTTCCGGAGTGTTAACGTAAATCCAAGGCACGATTTTATGAGAGATCAGCATGAGTGCCGAATGTCGCTGAAGCTGAGTGATTAGATTCTCAAGATTTGGGAAGAACTTCTGGGCGGATAGATTGGAAGGGACGGTTAGTTTTTGTTTCTTGATGTCTTTGGCTGACGAAACCGTGACGGTCGAATTTCTCCGAATAACATTGGCATCGGGGTATTCGAAACCGAAAACATCACCGGTAAAAAGAAATCCACCACAAACGATCAGAAAAAAAGCGCATCGAGTTTTGAGTAAATTTTTCATGATGTTTTTTAAAGAAGAGCGTTAGTGATCGTCGGGTAGATTAAACATCTTCGCTTAAATAAACACCCGTCGGTTATAGATAATCCATTCCAGCGTTAGTACGCCAAGGGCGAGGAATGCGAGGATTATCCAGAAATCTCGTCGGGCCGGTTCGCGAGTTGCGTTCCCCTTGATCGCTTCGTAACCGAGTTTGAGCTCATCGCGAACCGCGATGTCACTTTCCAATCGGTCGAGTAGGTTGACAGCAAACAACTGGTCAACCTCAGCGCTTCCTTTTTCGGCCACCGAATAAATTCCTGATTCGTCGGTTTGGTTATAGACGAAACTTTTATTAGGTTGTTCCCTGAGTGACTGTTGTTTACCTTGAGGATTCGTTACGTCAATTTCTTCGTAAGGGTACCGCGGTTTTATTTTCACGGAATTGCCGGGGCGGTTGGCGCGAAGCGAATTAAAACGGGATCCACTTCCTAAAGTTCGGATGATGTTCTGCATGAAAAATGGAAAGCTGGGTTTCTTGTGCCAGTCCGTATTGTATGGTGTCTCTCCATCCTCTTCGTAGAGAATCATCGGAAATCCGATTACGACATCTTCAAATCCCGATCTTGGACCGATCGCGATGACTGAACCCTCGATCGATTCGACCAAATTCGTATTGCCTTTAGGACCCTCAATGACCTGTCCATTTAAAATCGAAACGCTCTGCATCTGAACATCAAACATGATGGGATGCGAGTTGTTCGTGTAGATGATGGGCGTTATTTCAAGCTCTTTTGTGAACTTCCAGCCATCGCCCTGGGGAAGCGCTGCAAAGAAAACCGTGTTGCAAGCTGGCATGGTTTCGGGTGAGCATTGGTCGAAGATTACTAAATCGTAAACACCAAGAGCGGCATTGGTTTGAAATTGTTTTTCTTTAAGAAAGCTTCGGTCAGCAAATTCGACGTTTGCGATTTTTTTGAGTCGTTCAGTCGAAGTGGCCAGTTTCAAAGCTGGGTTGTAGTCGGTGACAACTAAGATGTTAGTCAATCGAGAGGGATTGAGAACGCAATAGGCTTCGTTGTCGAGGAGATAGGCATCGGAATCATCAATCTTGATTCGAATGGGTGTCGCTGTCTCGAGAACACCTGCCACAGAAGTTAGGTCAAATTTTAGTGAGAGACCGCCTGGAGGCGATTGTTCAATGTCTGAAAGTCGATCATTCGATCCCAGCGACATGTTGGATTCGCTAATTTTTCGCCCCGGAACGGTGATCGTATCGGCGTCGCTCAATGTTTCTCCGATGAATAGGGAAACACCAACTGTTTTGGGTTCGAAGCCTGAATTTTGCAAGCGAACAAACGCCTCAACCGTTCCGCCAGTGTCGAGCTGGTCGTTGACAGAAAAAGTAGTGATGCCAATATTGCTGGCGGGAGTCAATGCACCTACCGGTTGATAGATGGCGGTCAATTCGCCGGGTGCATATTTGCTGACTTTCTTGATGGCGCCATCACTGAAGATGTACATGGTCGCGGCGAGCGCCTCGGCGACCTGAACGTCAGTGTTACTTGCTTTGTCGCTTGTCCGACCAGGGTTTGCCAGTCCCGTTGCAGCGACTAAGGCGCGGTTGATATCGCTGCCCTGTTGGGTCACTTTGATCAACTTAACTTTCCGCTTTAGCTGCGATTTGTTTTTTGTATAGGATTGATCGACACCCTCGATATCAGAAAAGCTGATAATCATCGCAGCGTCGGACGTTTTCATCCGGTCAATCAATGTGTAAATTTGATTTTTTGCATCTTCCAGACGCGTGATCCCTGTCTCTGTGTCGGTGGCGCTCATACTGGCTGATTTATCAATTAAAAAGATGAATCGATCGCCGGCAAGTTTTTCCCCTTCGCAACCCGGTCTCAAGCAGGCAAGCATGAGCATCAAGACAACGAGCAGTTGCAGCCACAGCAAGAGGTTCTTACGCAGACGCTGCCATATACTGTTGACGTGCATATCTTCGACAGTCTTTGTCCAAAGATATGTACTCGGGACCTCTAACGGGACGCGTCGGAGTTTCAAAAAGTAAAGCGAAAGAATCAGCGGCGGGACTAATCCGAGAATTAGCCACTGATACCAAGGCAGCATGTTGAGCAAATTCACCGAACCAAACCTCGCTGACGAAGATAGCGAGAAACGAGACGGTCAACTGATCGTTCGGTGCTGGTCATTGTGTAAACAATGCCACGGCGCGAGCTAAAGTCACGTGCCTGCTCAATAAACGTTGCCAGTGTTTGTTTATAGCGGTCAATCAGTCGTTGGCTGACACTGACCTCGGCAATATCTTGGTCCTCGCAGTCAACCAGTTTTAGATCACCGTTTAAATCGGGATCGATTTCTTCCTGGGAAAGGACGTGAATCAAATAGATATCAAGGTCCCGGGCGACGAGATACTTGAGCGCCTCCTCGTAGCCAGATTTGTCCATCAAATCGGTAATCAAGACAAGAATGCCTTTTCCAGTATTCCGCAAACAAAACGCTTTGACCGCCTCCGTCATCGTGACGGTCGAACGCGATTCCATGCGTTCGAGGTGATCGACGAGTTGCCACAGGCTGGAGCGTCCACGGAGCGTTGGCGCACTGCTGTTTCGAGAACCGTCAAGCGCTTCAATTTTCACCCGGTCGGCGCGACAAAGCCCGATGTAGCCAAGTGCCCCGGCCAGCTGCTTGGCATACTGGAATTTTGTCGGGCTGCCGAATTGCATGGACGGGCTGACGTCAATCAACGTGTAAAAGTGGAGATCCTCTTCTTCCATAAATAATTTGAGGAATAACTTGTCGAGTCGGGCATACATATTCCAGTCGATAAAACGCAAGTCATCGCCGGCGACGTAATTGCGGAAATCTGCGAACTCAACGCTTTGTCCCTTCCGTTTACTGCGGCGTTCGCCTTTCATGCGCCCGCGGAATATTTTCCGACTGACCAATTCCATTCGCTCCAGCTGAGCGAGTAGGGCTGGGCTTAAGAGAGGTTCGTCTTGTGGCTTGTTTTTTGGAGGGGCTACGTTTGCCATGGTGTTCCGATGATGTAGGTGCGAAGAGTAATTCCAAATCGAGGCTAGTCGTCAATCTTTTGTGGAACCTCATCGAGGATTTCTAAAAGCACTTGATCCGACGTGATCCCCTCAGCCTGCGCCTCGAAATTCGGAACAACTCGATGTCGCATCGCGGGTAAATAGGTGCGGCGAATATCCTCAAAACTGACATTGAAACGGCCCGCCAACAAAGCTCTTACCTTCGATGCTAAGGCGACGGTTTGTGCACCGCGGGGACTGGCACCCCAGCGAAGGTAATCGTTGGTCACCTTGGGGGCAAATTCGCCTTCTGGGTGCGTGGCTAGGTTCAAGCGGACAATGTAGTCCTGAAGATGGTCAGCAAGAATCACCTTGCGGACCAGTTGCTGCCACTCAAGAATCTCTCGGCCATCCATGATCGTGTCGGGAGTGATTGAAATGCCTTTTGTCGTTCGATCCAGAATGGTGGCAAGTTCTTCGCGGTTGGAATACCCCACGACTAACTTAAACAAAAAACGATCTAACTGAGCTTCGGGAAGTGGGTACGTCCCCTCCTGTTCGATCGGGTTTTGAGTCGCCAGCACAAAGAACGGCTGGTCGAGGACGTACCGATTTCCGGCAACGGTAACGGTCCCTTCCTGCATGGTCTCGAGCATGGCCGATTGTGTTTTCGGCGTTGCGCGATTGATTTCATCGGCAAGACAGATCTGAGTGAAAATCGGTCCCTTTTGGAATTGGAATTCCCGTCCGCCTTCGGGGGTTTCGACCACCATGTTGGTGCCCAAAATATCAGCCGGCATGAGATCCGGGGTAAACTGAATGCGATTGGATTGAAGATTAAGTGCTTTCGAAAGCGTGGAAACTAATAACGTTTTCCCCAAGCCCGGCGCACCTTCGAGCAGGCAGTGCCCACCAATCATCATGCAGGTCAAGACACCGTGAACGATCTCGTCATGTCCGACGATTACTTTACCGATTTCATCTTTGATTTGCTGGTAGCGTTCGCGGAATTTATCGGCCTGATCCTGGAATTGCAATTCGTCGTTCATGGGTTTCAGATTTCCTGAGAGCTAAATTTAAAATGTCTTGATTGGAGTGTTAACAATACGCTTGGCGAACGCGTTGGATTGAAATTCAATCGTCGAATTTTCGTTGTTGGTGTTTTACTTTTCGTTTCGCATCGAGCAGACGCGAGGTGTAGGTATCCAATTTGTCATCATCGAGATTGTCTCGTTTGATTTTTGGAGGCATCGCGGGTGTCTTGTCGATTTCGCTGGCAATGATATCTTCCAGCTTTTTACTACCGCTGGTGGCTACGTCATTTTCGGGCATAAATTTTGTCGTCGCTCTTCGCGATTCAATTCCTTTTTCGATCTCTGCTTTTCTACTTTTTAACCGGTCGATGCTTGCCACAACCGTCTCATTGCCACGTCGAAAAAGCTTTTGCCTGACTGACTCGAACCGCTCGGTAAACCAATCCGACGTTACAAAAAACGATAGGTAAAATGCGAAATAGACCGATAATAGTGCGATGACTCCGGCAATTGTCCACCAGTCGACGACCGGCATTTCAACCTTGAATCCACTTTCGACGATGGTGGGGACCGCAAGGGCGATTAGGCCAAATGCTGAAAAGACGACGGCAAAGCAACTGATGATCGCCAAAGGCGAAGCCGATACACGTCGAACGAATACATCCGAGAAGAATGCTGTTCCGCAGAGAACCAAAAGCCAGGGCCAGATGTCCTGTATTCCAATCGCGGCGGAGAGAGTTGGGCGGAAGGTATTGGTCGTGAGCGATTCGATCAGTGCGGTTTGACCCTGCAAATTTAGCTCTCCTGAGTTGAACCACTCAGGCCTCGGTTCGAGTAAAGGCTCAAGCGTGACCCCTTGTTTGCCGCCGCGCGGTGTCATTTGGCTGAGCGTCTCCAAGAGCGGCAGGTTTGCTTGTCGATCCGAAAATTCAGTTGAGTAAGGAACGTTAATTCCAGCGTTAAGGCGTTCGTATCCATCTCCGGGGAAAATGGTGTAAAGAAGATTCCCCGTTCCCTCTACCGGATGTTCGGCGACGTAGCGACCAGGACCCACTTGATTGAACTCAAGGTTGACTGTTTCGGTTTCTGCGGTGTCAGGTGAGTTTCTAATTCCGTTTCCGGTGAGATTCAAAAAGTTGATTAATTCGTCATTCTCATCCAGCGCGGTGACAACAATTCTGGCCACGCCATTTTTTAATTCAGAAGACACAGAGAAATTTGCGTCCTCGGTAATTGGACGCATCGAATGCCGTACCATTTGTACAAAAAATTTGTCGTAAACTTCGGTGTTGAACCAATTGCTGGTCCACTTCTTGCCGGCGTCGCTGGTGAAGGCGACGGTGCGTCCATTGCCATATCGCCATGCTGCCAGTAGTGTCGAATTTTCACCACCATCATTGGCGGGGTCGTTCGAGAGTGCGAGTTGATCTACGAGGTTGCTTTTCTTTCGCGTGGTCATCACATAACCGAGGAACGGTGGTAATTTGCTTACGTCAATTCCACGAATGATTTCGTGATCGCTCGTTCCCGATACTCCGACCACACGCATTCCAGTCTCGGATTCTTTAATGACCGGTTTGGCAACGCGTCGGGCTTCGCGTTGATAAATTTTTGGAAGGGCTTTGGGGTTTTTGACAACATAATATTTCCCACCGGTTTGGTTGGCGATCTTTTGAAGTGGGCTACTTCCCGCCGCGCCATGCGTCCCGACGGCTACCGTCGTGATCTTAATTTTCGCGGCTACGAATTGGCTTAGGAGCGCCGCGGTTGGAGGTGTTGGATCGCCATCGCTAATGATGATCACGTGTTTCATAGACGCATTGACTTTTTTTAGCCCACTGAGCATTACTTTCATCGGTGCGTTGAAATCGGGCATGTCACCGGGTTGCATCTTATTGATTAACTTCAGCATATTGTTGCGATTCGAGAAAATGCGATCCACGCCCGATGGCATTTTCCAAAGCCATCTTGGGTTGCCGCCATAATCGCTCCAGTCGATAACGCCGCAGTAGTCCATTGGGCCGAGGACTTTGATGGCTTCTTCGCCAATTTTTACCTGCCAGTAATTTCCGTTGGCCATTTCGGAAGCGTGCATCATCAAAGCCAACGCGCCGACCGCGGAGACTTTGTCATTCTTGATCTGAAAATCAACCGGCATTGCTTCTTCCAGCGGCGTGTTCGACCAACCGCCTGCACCAAAGGAGCGATCCCCGCCTAGCATGACAATTCCGCAACCCATATGCTCGCAGTTGTCGACCAACATTTGAATTTGTGCGTCGCTGAAAGATTCGATTTCTGAATTCGCGTCTTCATTGCTGGCGGCACGGGGTATATTGCCAAGGATGATAGAATCGTATTGGAGTAATTCAGCGGGTGTAGTGAATAAGTTATCGGATTGAATGACATCGACTTCGATCGCATTTAGTTGAAGTCGTTCTACAAGATGGATGAATTCACCTGTATGGAAAGCGTCTTCGATGAGGAGAACTTTCCCCTTACCGCGAACTTGAGTGAACGCCGAGGCTGAATTGTTTTGAGAGATTGAATCATTCTGACCTTGATCAGGAACGAATACGGCCTCGGTGGTATAGACCGCTGACCTGTCCAATTGCGATGTAAACCCGACGATGGTCTTGCCCGGTTCAAGCGTGATGTTCTGCTCGTCAACCAGTTCTTCATTTTGGGCTGTTTTTCTCGTCAGCCTAAGCTTTCCGGAAACTGTTTCGCCGTTGGGCGCTTCATTGTTGATGATAACGCGGGTGTCAAATTTTTGGCCCTTCCGAATGTCCATTGGAATGACTACTTTTTCAACGGATACCTCGGCTCCTGGAAACAGCTCAACAGGAACGACGTCGATACCAATGCCATCATCGGCCATTTGCTGCGCAACCCGGATTGCATCGCCGGTGTTTTGATTCCCATCGGAAATAATAACAACACGGCGGGCGGTATCCTCTGGAAAAGACGCTTTCGCCAGTTTTAGTGCAGAGGCTAAGTTCGTCGCCCCGGTTTTCAGTCCGATATTGGACTCGATTTTTCCAATGGATGGGATTTCTCCGTCATACGGAGCCGATTCGATTTTCGCATTTCCGCCGAAAATGATGACGCCGGCCTTGTCCTGCTTTTGATCTCGGCGCTGCTCTTTGACTGCATGGTAGGCGAAGTCAAGCATCAGCTTCCGTTTGGCCACGGAAATACTCTCGCTTTGGTCCAGCAGGTAAAGAACAGTTAAACGATCGGTTGAACGCTGCCATTTAGCATCGGCGATCGCCAATACTAATAATCCGACGACGAGTGAACGAAAAGCCAAAGCGAGAATGCACCGCCCTCTGCCAAGGCCGGCGAGACTGTTGTAACTCAAGGCCCACATCACGGGGATGATAATGAGCAGTAGTAAAAACCAAGGACGGTCAAATCCGATTTCAAATCCAAGAGGCATTTGTTATTTCATCGTGAGTGGAATGTAAAATTGAGTTCCAGAATTTTGCCGGCTCCCAAAACTAAATCAATCTCATTTAGGAAACGCGACTTGACTAACGTTCTAAGATACCAAAGTGTTGCAAGCTTGGTTGTCTGAAGGCGCAACGCCTCATCGTATGTACACTCCGACTGTCTGATTGGTTTCAAAAGAACGTAAGATAACTAACAATTTTCTAGCTTAATGTCTTGCCCACATCGTGGTTCGTGTAGGTTTCGAATTGAGGTCTAGTAGTGAATTGCAGATTATAGCAGTTTGAGAATGATGCGACGAGGTTTTCAACGCAACCAGGATGGACTTGGGAATGGACGTTTTTTCAAATGCTTGAGGTCTTTCAAGCGATCTTCGGTCTGTTCCTTAGCGAAAGGGCAAGCAACAGAAGGGGTGGCGGGTGAATGCCTTCGATGCCCTTTTTAACGGTATTTCCCCTTTTATTAGTCGTGCACACGATTTGTATTAAGCTAATATGGCATCCACAAACAACGATAAGTGGGATCAACTCGGTAGATGAATCGGCAACATTAGATTACTGACCTATCCTATATAATCGAAACATAATCGTTGCCGAACGCGTATGGACGTATTAGAAGATGTTGCTCGCCCTGAAGGAGAGTAATTCGTTCACTCCGTCATCGATTACTTTGAGTTATCCGATGGCATTCAACAAACTCACAGGTTGAATACAATCATCGACTGCGGTGACTGAACGCGTTCATCGCCTCAACTGACATCTTAAAATTAACTATTTCAAAACGCCCCAAGTCATCAGGAGTAACTTCATGCAACTCTTCCGTTTTTGGAGCCTGGCGGTATGTACCATCTTCGTCGCAAATTTTGCGGTGAACGAGGATTCATTCGCTCAGGTACCTGCTATCCAGCCTAAACCAGTAACCACAACCGTTACCAAACCACCGACCAAACCGGACTTCCCCCCACTCGAGAAAATCACCGAGGGGTATACCGAAATTAAGGTGCAGGACGGAACGACCGCGTTTTTCAAACTTTGGAAAAATCCCAAAAATGGAAACATGCTGGCTCAACTCCCGAAAGATTTTGCCAGTCCGAAAACGAGGCATTTCATTGCGCCGACTATTGCCGGCGGAGAAGTTTTTGCCGGTTTACAATCGGACGCTTTTTACGTTTACTGGAAACAGTACGGAAAGAAGATTGCGTTAATCCAAGAAAATCTTTCGATTAAGGGTTCGGATGAGGAGTCAAAATCATCGGTTGATCGTCTGTTTACCGACAAAGTCCTTCTCAGTCTGCCAATTTTGACGATGGTCAAAGGCGGGGGCCCGGTCATTGACCTCGATGCGCTTCTCGTCGGAAACGCCCGTGTTTTCTTCGGCTCGAGTGTTTCGCCTCAGTCGTCTCTTTTGACCATCAAAAATGCAAAGTCGTTCCCAAGCAATATTGAGGTGGCTTTTGAAGTTCCGATGTCTAACGGTAACTTGAAAACGCTTCATTATTCGATCAGTAAGATCCAGGGTACGCCGACTTACAAACCGAGAATGGCTGATCAGAGAATCGGTTACTTTACTACCACTTACAGCGATTACGGCAAGTACGAGGGAGATGATACGGAGGTCCGATACGTCAACCGCTGGCATCTCGAGAAACGAGATCCAAAATTAAAGCTCAGTCCGCCGAAACAACCGATCGTATTTTACATCGAGCACACAACACCTGTTCGTTATCGTCGATGGGTTCGTAAGGGTATTTTGAACTGGAATAAAGCGTTCGAGCAGATTGGCATTATAGATGCGATTGAAGTTCGACAGCAGGACAAGACGACCAAGCAGCACATTGATCTCGATCCGGAAGACGTTCGCTACAACTTCGTCAGATGGCTCAATAATAATGTCAGCACCGCGATCGGCCCCAGCCGCGCAAATCCTTTGACAGGTGAAATTTTGGACGCGGATATCGTTCTGACGGACGGTTGGATCCGGGTGTTTGAAGATCAGTTCTCTGAATTGATGCCAAAAATCGTAATGGACGGAATGACTCCTGAAACGCTGGCTTGGTTCGAAAAGCATCCTGAATGGGATCCACGGATTCGGATGGCAGATCCTTCAGAGAGAGATTTTATTCGTCAGCAGTTAGCTCACCAGGCGAAAACGGCGACCCAGTCGAAAACTCAGTGGGAACTGAAGACGCGACTGATGGGCGACGAGCCGATGGACGGCATTGCCGGCCGGCAAAGTCAAGTCAACGGTGCCTGCATGGCGGCCGAGGGCCGAGGTTTTGATGTCGGTTTGATGAGAATGACAATTGCCATGATGCGGGCTCAGCTCGACGACGAAAAAGAAGAGAAGAAAAAAGAGGGCGACGAGGAAACCAAAGAGGAAGCGGAGGAAGACAAAGAGCAAATGCTAGACGGTATGCCTGAGTCTTTTATTGGTCCTCTCCTTGCTGACCTTGTGTCCCACGAAGTCGGGCACACCCTTGGCTTACGTCACAACTTTAAAGCATCTAGCGTTTATAAGTTGGAGCAGATGAACAGCGAAGAGTTCAAAGGGAAAAAGCCGCTCGCTGGAAGCGTGATGGATTACCTGCCGACCAATTTTCGAGTTGAAAATGGTTCGGTACAGGGTGACTACGCGATGATCGGTGTCGGTCCTTACGACATGTGGGCGATTGAGTACGGTTACACACTCGATGAAAAGAAACTGAAAAAGATTCTTTCGCGAGTCGCGGAACCAGAGCTCGCATTTTGCACCGATGAAGATACGTATGGACCGGATCCGTTAGCGCGTCGCTATGATTTTGCGAAAGATCCACTGAAATTTGCACAAGACCAGGTCGCTTTGGCGAAAATGCATCGAGAAAAGATTCTTGAGAATTTTGTCAAAGACGGTGACGCATGGGCCAAAGCTCGCAAAGGCTATTTGATGACCCTGGGTCTGCAGACCAAAGCAAATTCAATGATGTCGAATTGGCTCGGCGGAACCTATGTGAACCGCGACAAAAAAGGCGATCCTAACGCGCGCAAGCCAATCGTCGTCGTCGAAGTTGAGCGGCAACGTGCCGCATTGGATTTTGTCATCTCAAACACATTCTATGACGAGTGTTATGGGCTTACACCTGAGTTATTGGCTCACATGACGACCGACTACTTTGGAGGATTTCTTTCACGAATGACCAACGAGCCGGCTTGGCCCGTTCACGATCGTGTGATGGGCGTCCAGGCAGCCGTGTTGTCACAGTTGATGAATCCGACGACATTGCGTCGGGTCTATGACAACGAATTCCGTATTCCATCCGATCAGGATGCGATCACTCTCAACGAGATCTTGAATAAGGTTTCGGTGGCGATTTGGTCGGAATTGGATGAAGCCCCCAAAGGGAAATTCACGGAAAGAAATCCTGCGATCTCCAGTCTTCGAAGGAACCTTCAGACCGAACACATGCAACGATTGTTCGACTTGGGCGCCGAGAAGCGTGGTGGTAGTGCAGCGATGAAACCGATTGCTAATCTGGCTTCGCTGCAGCTTGTGGAACTTTCTGAGAGGCTTGAGAAGTCGCTCGAAAGCGACAACTACGATGCTTACACGAAAGCCCACCTCGTTGATGCCCAAACTCGGGTTAATAAGTGGTTGGGTGCTCAGTACGTCATTAACACCAAGTAATCCAAGTTTCACTTGTTGGATTAGTTAAATAATTGGAAACCGGCTTCCTCCGAATGTAGGAAGCCGGTTTTTATTTTGACGGTTGCTATTCCGCTCAGAAAAATGATCGACACGGATTTGGCGTAGTGCGCCTTTGCAACTTAGCCTTTTCAACTCCGACGATTTACTTGAGCCGCTGGAATCACAAAAAAAGGGAACCCAGATGGGTTCCCTTTTTTAATTTTCATATTCGCTTGGTAGGATCACTTTCCGAAGATCCGGAAGATTGTCTTTCTAATAGTTGAAGTTCAATCCGAAAGCGATTGCGTGGAAGAACGGCGTGTTGCCTGTTTGAATTCCGGTCGAACCGGTTGTGATTAATTGAGCGGGAGCTAAGGCAAGCCCATCAATCCAGGTCGCTTCGTAACCAACGTAAGTAGAGACGGAGTTGGGAACGATGTCGACGTAGAGGCGACCACCGACTTCACCGAGGAACGATCCAGTCGACTTGGTCTGGCTTGACTTCGTCGATACGGTCGAGACTGTATCCGACACCGATGTCGTGACTTCGGTTGGATTCATGTAGCCACCCGCTCGGATGAAGCTGTTGAAGTAAAAGTAGCGGTTCATCGGGACGTTTAACTCAAGGCCGGTCTGAAGACCGATCAACGCGTTAGTCGCTTCAGTTGTCTGGGTTTGGGTGAAATCGACCGTGGTTCCATCACCGGGATCAATTGAGATCGATCCAGCAACTTTGACGCGATCCCTTGTTGAGACGAAACGTGGCCCGAACATTAGGGTGAGGCCCGGCGAGATGTTTCGCCGTTTCATGATTTCGAAGCTGAAATAGTCCGATTCGTAATCGTAGTTTACGGTCGTCGGCGCCAAATCGGGAGATGGAAAGAACGGCGACTGTAAATTGTCACCTTCAATTTCATAAGCCTGGTCCCAACTGGCGAGAATGGATCGAATTTCCAATTCTTTGCCGCGTGGAGTGACGAATCCGAATTTGACCTCAGCACCGACCGTGTTTCCTAAATCGGATGCTTGCGTTGAGTCGAACAGCGGAGCGAGCGTGATCGAGTCGGTAATCAATGGCAATGCCAAATCATCTCCTGGGCGATCATAGGCCTTGGCACCAAACTCAACTGTCCAACGCGAGTCCTTCGCCACACTCATGGGCGATTGTGCGTTCGCCTGAAGTACAAAAGTGGCGTTCGCTAAAAAAACGACGAGCGATGCAAAAAACGTTAACTTCCTCACGGGAGCCTCCAAACCTATTCCGGCGCAGTTATGGTATCTGCAAAATGGGATCGGCCTGAACCTATGGAATAATAAGTACTATTATCACTGCCCGAAAGAACAACCCGTTTTATCAGGTTGGCCCTGCCTTCCTATCTTGGTGGTTTTTGGCTGGTCAGGGGCATTCGCAGCGGTTCCGCTAGCGATTGTTGGGGCGTAGTTTGAACAGAGAACGCTTTGTGGTCGCGTCCTGGTTCGCGGCGGATTTCGATCCAGATTTCGACTGGCCATCCGATTTATAGATGGAATAGTCAAAGGCTGGAATTTCTTTTTCGAGTTTCATCGCCTTTGCCTGGATGCGGATTACTTTTTCGAAATAGATAAATGGATAGTTGGTGTTGGGTCGCTTCGTCCGCCCCCACTGGTAGCTGGTGCTGACCAACCTGGATGGTATTTTCCCTAGTTTCACCTGCATTACGATCTGATTTACAAATTTCTTTTCTTCATCGGCGCGAGTTTTCAGCAGCGCGTTAAGCTTGCGCTCATACTCTGCGAACTGGGTGTTGGTGAAAGATTCTGGGAGAAAGTCGTCACCGAAACAGCCCATTGGCATGGTCAGTGAGATGGCTAAACAAGTAATCAACAGCAGGCTAGGCCTGGCGATATCAGTCATTATTTTCTCGTCGCGAAAATTCGTCACACAATAGAAACGTGGCCGTAAATAGGCTTTTTCGCGTCAAAAAAACAGATCAATTTTGTCCGCTGAGGCGAATTAATTCGCTAGCGAGGGACATTGGTGCGGAGCCAAAGTTTGACGATGTTGACGGATTTGTTGGAGTTAAGCCAGTTTAACGTTCGTGATTCTTCAGAAACCAAAAGCTTGAGCCTATTAGCGGGGGTCCAGTTATTTTAAAATTGGGGAGTGAGTCTGTGTATTTTCGAATTTCTTGAGATATACTCGGTGCTTGCAGTTTTTTGACTCCTTGACCGAGATGGGTGCTCTTTAAGAGCGACGCAGAATGGCTACCCTATCCTTTTCATGTCCCAAGTGCGGCAAACTCCATGAACGCGTTAACAGCGGTATGGTGGGGTTTAAGGTGCAATGCAAATGCGGCTTTGTATTTCGGTTAGGTTCTAAAGACGACAAAAACGAAGATTTCGGCGAAATCATTCGGAAAAAAAAGGAGTTGAAGCGGAAGACCGCGGAGGCTGCTGTTTCGGTGCAGAAAAAGATCGGAAAGCCAACCTTTGACCTCCTGCCGAAATTTGATCCGCTGGATCCCAATCGAGATGATATCACCTCGCCTTCAAATGAGATTCAATCACCGATTACCCCAGCATCTGATTCAGAGGTAGATGATTCAGGGAGCATGGAACTGGATGATTTCCCCTTGCCTCCACCGGTTCCGGAAAACTTTAATCAGCACGCTGAGCCCGATGAAATCCTAGCCAGCCAATCCAACGGTGCATCTCCACAATTCGATTCGATGGATATTTTTCCGGAGGAGGTGGGATCGCACAAGGGCACCGCAGTTCGATCGGCGCCACAACCTTCCGTCGTGGATCCCAGCCAGAATAAATCTCGGATAGATGCGAGTATCGGAACCATCCCCGAGGATTTACTTGCCGATATGGATGCGGATTCAGAAGACGTGACGGCGCCGGATCTTCCCTCGTCAAACGGAGTCATCCGGGAACCTTCCAAAGTGGTTAAGGGGCGGCACAAGCCGGTACGCAAGAAGGCCAACGTAGCGGCCGACGGAACCGGTTCGGTTTTGTTCTCGTGCATCGGATTAGCGCTATCGGTGATATTAACACCGATCTATCTCTTCATAATGATTAGTGGGATCGCTGACGCCCTGTTTGCGGGTATCGCCATTTTCACAATTGTAAATCTGTGTGTTTCTTCAGCAGTCGGATTTTCTCTTTTGATCAATGGAATTTTTGCAGTCATCGAATTAGTGAAATCGAAGCTGTATTTGTGGCCTTGGATCATTCAGGGCGGCCTGGCAGGGGTCGCGTTAATCTGGGGCTGTGTTCAGTGTGGAGTCGCTTGGCAGTCCGGAAGCGACGTCTTGAGTCTCCTGTTGATCTTCTTTTTGGTCGGACTGGCTCCATTGTTGCTTTTGTCAAACAGCCTTGCCCGGCTAATATTTCGCTAGAGAAACCCAGTCGGTTAGAACGTGCTTTAGCAACGAAGTGCGTTTAAAGCCAATCGGTGACTAGCTTTTCCAGGACGCTTGCTTGACCGCTATTGCGTCAGTCTTCAACGGTTGTTTCGGCAATTTTGGCGTCTTCTGAAATTCCGATTCCAAGATCATCCAGTTGTAGAGTCTCAACCACGTTAGGGGCTTCGGTCAACATGTCGTAGGCTTTTTGAGTTTTGGGGAATGCGATGCAGTCACGAATATTATCCAGGCCGGCGAATAGCATGACAACACGGTCAATTCCCAACGCGATCCCTCCGTGCGGTGGAGCGCCGTACTTGAGTGCGTCAAGTAAAAATCCGAATCGCTCTTGAGCTGATTCCTCGTCGAGCCCAAGAAGCCCGAATACTTTTTGCTGGATCGAACTGTCGTGGATCCGAATGGTTCCTCCGCCGGCTTCATAGCCATTGATGACGAGGTCATAGGCTTTCGCGCGAGTTTTTCCAGCATCCCCATCGAGTTTGGCGAGATCTTGATCTCGGGGGGCGGTAAACGGGTGATGCATCGCGCTCCATTGTTGGGAATCATCACCTTTCTCGAACATTGGGAATTCGACGATCCATGAAAAATGCATTGCCTTGGGGTCGAACAATTCGAGTTCGACGCCCATGCGTTTACGAATCGAATACAACCCCTTGCAGCTAATTTCCCAAGTGTCGGCGATCATTAGCAGTAGATCACCGGGTTGAGCGTCGAACCGAGATTTTAATTCGGCGAGTTCGTCCTCGGAAAAGAATTTTGCAATCGGTGAAAATAGAGAGCCGTCTTCTTCGCAGCGGAACCAAGCCAGACCTTTGGCACCGAAATCATCTTTGACCATGTTGGTCAGTTCGTCGATTCGTTTCCGTGAATACTTGGGAGCGGCGCCTTTGGCATTTACACCGCGAACAAATTTCCCAGCATCAGCGGTGCTTTTAAACACTCCGAATCCACAGGTAGAGGCGAGGTCGGTGCAGTCGACGATTTCCATGCCAAACCTTAAGTCAGGTGCGTCATGGCCGAAACGGGTCATTGCTTCGTCATAGGTCAATCGCGGCAAGGGAAGCTGTAAATCGAGGCCGAGTAAATCTTTGGCGAGTCGTTGCATCATCCCATCGATCATGCCGATGACATCGTCGGAATCAACAAACGACATTTCCAGATCCAGCTGCGTAAACTCGGGTTGGCGATCGGCACGGAGATCCTCGTCACGGAAACAACGAGCGACCTGAATATACCGGTCATAGCCGGCGATCATCATGATCTGTTTATATATTTGTGGTGATTGAGGGAGTGCATAAAATTTCCCTTTAAATACGCGACTGGGGACAAGGTAATCGCGTGCGCCTTCGGGAGTGCTACGACCAAGAATCGGTGTTTCAATGTCGATGAAATTTTTATCGGCACAGTAGTCACGCATGGTCTTAATGATCCGACTTCGCAGTTGCAGCGTTTGCAGCATCTTTTCTCGACGAAGGTCTAGATAGCGATGTTTGAGACGCAAGTCCTCACCAGGAACTTCTTTCTGCCCTGGGACAAACGGAGGCGTTTTGCATTCGTTGAGGATTTCCAGATCGGTGACGACGAATTCGATTTCGCCAGTGGCTAATTTCTTGTTGGTCTGGCCATCGGGCCTCGGGCGGACTGTCCCGATAATTTTGATCACGTATTCATTCTTAAGTTTTCCGGCCTCAGCAAGGACTTGGGCATTGGAATCAGGATTGAATACGACCTGAGTGCGACCGTAGCGATCCCGCAAGTCGATAAACGTAACTCCACCAAAGTCACGAATGGTATCTACCCAGCCACACAACGTCGCTGTCTGTCCAACGTTCTCAATGGTTAGTTCGCCGCAAGTATGTGTTCTTAACACTGAAAAGATTCCTCTGAGAGGTGAATGGTGAGTTGCAACCGCTGAATTTGGTCCTTGCGTCATCATCGAACGAATGGTTTCGAACGCAAGGAATCAGGAAAACGTCTCGATCAAACCTAACAATATCGCAATTCCGAACGATTTGGCAAAGGCGTATTTGGAGATGATTTTGTTTTAGGCGGTCTCCAAGCGGGGCGAGAAAAGTGGGAAGGGACTCAGGCGACTCCATGGATTGAGTTTGCGGCATTGATTTTCACCAACTTTGGGTTCAATTGAGGATTTTATCGCCTCGCGTTTTTTGGATTGCCCATGAATTTTGGTTTAAATTTCCGGTTCGATGCGGTCAGAATCAGGTTAAGTTGAGAGGAGATTGGATCGGACCAGCGAAAAATGGGGATTAGTTGACCGACCGGATAAAAAAAACACTACCCCGAATCGACCAGCTTCAAGTAGAAGAATAAATAAGATGTTTAACGGTTTCCCCAAAGAGACGCTCGAGTTTCTCGCCGAGTTATCAGAGAATAACGACCGTGATTGGTTTCGCGACAACAAGCCCCGTTACGAGGCGGTCGTTCTTGAACCGGCGATGGAATTGGTAGAAGCCATGTCGGAACCGCTTCGGAAGGTCTCAAAGCATTTTTCGGCGGTCTCCAAACGATCGGGCGGGTCAATCATGAGGATTTACCGCGACACGAGGTTTTCTAAAAACAAAACGCCTTACAAAACCAATCTTGGAATTCAGTTTCGCCATGAATTTGGAAAGAACGTTCATGCGCCTGGATACTATTTTCACATCGCACCAGATCGTATTTTTGCGGGTGCGGGAATTTGGCGTCCTGAAAATCCGATCCTCAACAAAATACGATTTTTGATAGACGATCGTCCCGATCGATGGAAGCGAATCACACGTGCAAAAGCGTTTCGTGAGATGTTTGACCTTCAAGGAGGCACGTTGATACGTAACCCAAGAGATTACGAAGGAGATCATCCGTTAATTGTCGATCTAAAGCGGAAGGATCATATTGGCATTTGCAATTTGGAGCCAACGGAACTTGGCACACCCGATTTAGTCGAGAATCTTATTGCACGCTACAAGATCGCTACCCCGTACGTTCGGTTTTTGTGCGATGCTCTCTATTTGCCCTGCTAGGCAACGTCACCCGATTTTGAAAACGGATGAACCAGACGATCGGTTATGCTTTCCGTTGGGACTAGTTTTCAGGTACCATTGAGTCACACGGCCATCACCTTCCTGTGACCCTTGGAATTTTTAACATCGTGAACACGTCTCGACTGCCCGATCCCAACATCCTCCTCGAAAGTGGTGCGGTATTGGTGATGAATAAACCCGGAGGATTGTTGACTCAGGGGCCACCCGGAATTGATAGTCTCGAATTGAGAACGAAACAGTTTTTAAAGGTTCGCGATGAAAAACCGGGCAAGGTTTATCTGGGCGTGCCACATCGATTGGATCGTCCTGTCTCTGGCGTGATGGTCGTGGTGAAAAACGTTCGTGCTGCAAAACGAATTTCCGAACAATTTCAAAAACGCAGTGTGACTAAAAAATACTGGGCGATGGTCGCCGGTGAATTGCCCTCAAGCCTAGGAACGTGGACCGATTGGATGAGGAAGGTGCCTGATGAAGCGAGATCAGAGATCATTGACGAGACTGCCGAAGGGGCGAAACATGCGGTACTGCACTATCGCGTGATCGAGTCCAGCGGAGGTCTGTCGTTGTTGGAAATCGAATTGGAGACCGGACGAACCCATCAAATACGGCTGCAGTGCGGCTCGCGTGGATTTTCGATTGTTGGCGACTCGCTTTACGGATCCGAGGTTTCTTTTGGTCCACAAACGGATGATTTGAGGCAACGTTGGATCGGCTTGCACGCTCGCCAGCTCGCATTCGTTCATCCGATTTCTCGGGAGCCGGTTGATCAGGTCGCACCGATGCCAGAATTTTGGTCAGCGTTTGAGGCCTTTGAGACGATCAAAAATATTGGAGTTGTCTGATGGTGCAGCCGCTTCGCGTGCTCTCTTTGCAGCCATATTATGGCGGAAGCCATGAACAATTTCAGCGGAATTGGGAGCAGTACAGCAAACATCAATGGTCTGTGCTGTCATTGCCGCCGCGGCACTGGAAATGGCGGATGCGGCATGCGGCGATCTATTTCGCGGAAGAGGTGAAGCGGCGTTTGGGCGAGGGTGAGCAATGGGATGTTATTTTCTGTACCGACATGCTTAATCTGGCAGAGTTTCGCGGGCTGATGCCGCGCCAATTGAGCGAAGTTCCCGTGGTTATGTTTTTTCATGAAAATCAATTCGCCTATCCCGTCCGGGAAGGCTACCAACGGGACGAGCACCTTGCGTTCACGAATTTTACCTCGGCACTGGCGGCCGATCGAATCTGGTTCAATTCGAAATATAATTTTGACTCTATGATGGAAGGCCTCAACCGCCGTGTTAAGCGCTGGCCAGATTTTCAGCCCCGCTCAGCGATCGATTCGCTTGTGGGCAAGTTGTCGATTGAACCGCTTGGAATCGAAGCTCCCGCGGTTGATTTATTGCCTTATCAGCAGGCCAGAGAAAAGCGCGCGGTAAAGGGTGACCCCGTTCATCTCGTTTGGGCAGCCAGGTGGGAGCATGATAAGAACGCGGATGATTTGTTGGCGGCATTGAACCTGTTACGCGATCGAGGCGTTCCGTTTCGCTTGAGTTTGCTGGGGCAATCGTTCCAGTATTCACCAAGCGTCTTTGCTGAAATTCAGAACCAGTTTCAGACGGAGATTTTGCGAGTTGGATTTCAGGAATCCAGGGCCGACTATTGGCGGGCGTTGGCCGAAGCAGATTTATTTGTCTCGACCGCAAATCACGAGTTTTTTGGGCTTGCCGCAGCAGAGGGAATTGCCGCGGGCCTACTGCCTTTGTTTCCAGATCGGCTGGCCTATCCAGAACTATTAGAACACGTCATGGCACCCGCGGAGACGAAAACGTATTTATATGGAAACGATGCAGAGTCTCTAGCTGGTTCATTAGAAAGCTGGTCGCAAGAACGACATGGTGTTGTTGAGCAGCTCAAATTTTCAGAGCGGTTAATGAGTCACCTTTCTGTGGGGCAGCGGGCGAAGGAAATGGACGATTCACTGCAGGCGATTGTCAATGATTTTACAAGCGATCGAACGGACTTTTGACCCCGGTTGCGCCGGTGGAGGCGACGTGAGTGTAGATCATGGTCGTACGCACATCATTGTGTCCGAGTAGTTCCTGGATAGTGCGAATGTCATAGCCATCCTCAAGTAGGTGCGTTGCGAACGAATGTCTGAGGGTGTGGCAAGTGACGCGTTTTAGGATGCCTGCCTTTTGGGCGGCGTTTCGAAGAGATTTCTGAATGCCACCCGCATGCAAATGGTGCCGTCTAACTTGTGCACCCTCGTTGTCCGTTTTATTCTGAACGGTCGATGCTCGGGGGTCGCGGCTAAGTCGGTGTGATGGGAAAACATATTGCCACGATAAACTGCGACCTGCGGAGGGAGACTTTTTCGCGAAAGCAGATGGTAGGTGCACCCAGCCAGCTCCCGCTTCAATATCTTTGGCATGCTGAGAGGCAACCAGATCGATTTGAAATTTTAGTCCCTTCGAGGTCAACGCAGGCATTGGGGCCGCTCGGTCTTTCCCCCCTTTTCCTTGGCGTACCAAGATTTGGGATCTGGAGAAATCGATATCTTTGACGCGTAATCGGCAACATTCCATCACGCGGAGTCCACTGCCGTACATAACTGAAGCCATCAATTGGTGAACCCGATTGTTGATATTGGGAATGATCGACTTCAGCTCATCGCGGCTGAGTACCGTTGGGATGGTCTTGGTCGACTTGGCTCGGACCGCGTCGAAATCGATTTCTTTTTTTAGCACCATGCGGTAGAGAAATAGCAGTGCCGAGAGTGCTTGATTCTGCGTGCTCGCGGATACTTTGCGATCAATGGCAAGATGAGAAAGGAAGGCGTTAACCTGAAGATTGCCGAGGAGGGTAGGGTGGATCCATTCCCCGCGTTGTTGTTTGTGGAAGTGCAGAAAGCGGTAGATCCAAAAAGCGTAGGCTTCTTCGGTAGATTTTGCCATGTGCTTGATTCTGATCAATTCTCGCACTTGTTCTAACAGCTTTCCTTGCTTTTGAGAGGTTGGCATGCCGGCTCCTAGGGTAGTGTTTATTTGTACACCTTCGTGATCATAGCGGCATTTAGAGTTTCTCCAAATTAAATTTTTGAATATTGGGCAAAAAGACTAGAAACCGTTTTTGACATCTCGTGGTTAAAGGAAGCTATATCTTGCAAGATTCCTCAGATGAAGAGGGAGACGCGAGAAGGCGTTATTATGGTGCTTGCAGCATAATTCCAGGGTGAGATAATCTCAGATACGGTATCGACTTGGTTTTTACCTATTAAAACCTCTCACCAGCATTTTTGGTCTTCGTTATTATGGTGCAAGCAGACTTAAAACGCTCCAGTTTCGCGCCTTTCTCTTAAACCCTAGGTTTTTGACGGAGCAAACGTGTTTGCAGGACGCTAAAACGACCGTTATTATGGTGCATCCCTTATAATAATTGTTATCCCGCTCGCCCTTCGTTGAAATTCTATCCAAGTAACTAATCGCAATCGAACTGGATTAATCAATGCTCGCTTTTGGAATGCCAGGAATGGCCGAAATTCTAATCATTGTCATTATTTGCGTTTGTTTGTTGGCACCCATTGTAGGTATTGCATTGGTCGTTTGGTTCGTTGTCATTAAACCGAAGTCCCAAGCAAGTTCGAAACTTTGTCAGTGCGGAAGAACCATACCTAGCACCGCAAGCATCTGTCCAAACTGCGGCGATACAACTTGAATGGGAGCTGACTTGTTGAGCATGTGGCTTCGTCGTGTTTGACAAATTAGATGTTGAGAAATACGCGGGATAACAATGTGATGCACGCGAAGCCGGACTTGCGCGTGGTATAGAAATGGATGATCAACCGTTCCGGCTTGGTGATCACGGACGTTATCC